>MUZY01000235.1 GCA_003266065.1 Methanosphaera sp. rholeuAM130 | reverse complement strand
GAATTATATAGTAATTGATGAATGAAAATTTATGTGAATTGAGGAGGAATATATAGAACAATTACCATTTTAAATCCTGTTGATTTCATGTATATTACTTATCAAGACCTCCTTGATTACTTATCATATGCTCTTGGATAATTTATATAAATAAAACATTATAAACTAATATCAGGATAAAAAAAATCTTTAAATACATGAATTCATATGGGCTTTTACGTGAAATTAAGATATTTGTATAAGAAAATCTAATAGATATAACGAAATCTAAAAATTATATAAATGAATGCATTAAAAAAATAACATATAGACATAAAGAATAAATTTTCAGGGAGGCAAATCATAAATGTTAGAGTCTCTATATGAGAAAATGATTGAAAGGAAAGACCAGATACAATACGAATTTGACAAACTACATGAAGACATTAAAATAGAAGATGTGAATGACAAATTCAACCCACATACATTTAACAAAACAACACAAGACAAAACATTCATATCCACCGACGGTAGCCATAACAATAAGAAGTACTTGGATGGAATTTTATATGCCGTTGGAGCAATCACACTACTATCCAAGCCAGATGAGACAATTACCCAAGAATCAGAAGAATCAGATGTCAGAACCTACCCGGCAACAAACATTGAACGGTACAATCAGTATATTTCCACATACATGGAAATACTTGAACTTAAAAATACATTGAAAACACTGAAAACATATCCGGATATGATTGATTATATTTTAATTGACGGATCATTAAAAGGACAACTAAACCATTTTAATGTAAACAATGACCTGAACGGCCACATTAAAAGTGTACTTACGGCAATTATTAAGGAATTTGAAAAGAAACTGGACAATGGACAGTTTAATGTTGAATTAGATTATTATGCTAACATAGGCTACATAAAGCAGCAAGTCATTCAAGAAGTAAAAAAATGGAACGACGAAGAATTAAAAGACTTCAATTACGACGATTACGAACTGGAAATACAAAACTACTATACATCTTTAGAATTGTTAGCATGCATAACACACCTGATAAACAATTACTCTAAAAAGATTATATGCATATCAAAAACAAGCAGAACAAATAGTTTGTTTAAAGAAAAAATTCCTGATTCGGCAGTTTTAGAGTATGCCACTTCAGAAGCAGGATACACCAATCCAGATATAACCGACAACAAAAAACTGGTTAGACCTTTAGATGAAAACAGATTCACAAGTATGGAATATCCATTATACAATGATAAAATATTGAAATATCATTACATTACGCTGTTTACACGATTGGAAAATAAAAAACAAGTTATTAAAGTGGAAATTCCACTTAAAGACAAGGATAATAGGAAAATTATAGAGAACAATATTGAAGACATCCTTGAAGATTTATATAGCTGCAGCATTAATGGATATCCATACATCTTAAAGAAAGTACATGACAATGTTGTTATAACAAATAAATTCATGGACAGAATGGAACTGGTATATGAGTTAAAAAATAAGACAAAAGGAAGGGAAGTATTATCATATAAATAAAAATGACATTTTGAAAGAAGCACTTTGAATAGATAAACGGATTTGCTAATTTAATTAGAAAAACAATTATAAAAAAAGGGGACAATATAATGAGTGAATTTTTAGGAAGATGCTACGGTGAAACAACACCTGGAAAAGTATCTTTTATATCAAAAGAAACTCCGGCAGTTGGAGAATATGTATACTTGAACTATGATGGCAAAACAATAATCGGAATGATTGATGCACTCTTTAGAG
>MUZY01000268.1:1866-2971 GCA_003266065.1 Methanosphaera sp. rholeuAM130 | reverse complement strand
CATCTTCACTAAAAGTATTAATAATGTTTATTAATATTGAAAATTAAAAAATATATTTGCTGTTATATTTTAGTAGTATTTAGACTATCGTTTAAATATTGAAGGGATTACTATTATCTTCAGCTATTAAATTAAAGAGAGTGTATAAATGAAACATGATTTAATTGTGGCGAGATATGGTGAAGTAGGTTTAAAAAGCTCAAAAGTACGTTCTCGTTTTGAAAAGAAATTAGTTAGCAATATTAAAGCGGCTTTTGAATGTGATGTTGACAGAAATCAGGGAAGAATTTATATCTTTCCAAAGGACTTTGATGAAGCTCTTGAAAAATTGAACAGAGTCTTTGGTGTTGTATCATATTCCCCTGCTGTTTCAACGTACAGCAACTATGAAGACATTGATAAAACCCTGGGCGATTATGTTGAGAAACTGATAAGTGAAAATATTTTGGATGAAAACACCAGATTTGCAATTAAGTGCAGACGTGTCGGAACTCATGAATTTTCCTCACAGGAAATGGCAGCATACTGCGGCGGGGTCGTCAGAAAAAGAATCCTTGCTCCGGTTGATTTGACAAATCCGGATTTAACAATTTTTGTTGAGGTAAGAAACGACGATACCTTCATTTATCATGAAAAGATTCCGGGTCCCGGCGGATTGCCTCTGGGAACTCAGGGCAAGGTTGTATGTCTAATTTCAAGCGGAATAGATTCTCCCGTTGCGGCCTATCTGATGATGAAAAGGGGCTGTGAGGTTATTGCACTNNNNTCCAGAATTATGCTGCAGGCGTACCTATCAAAAAGCGTGTTGTAAAATACGGTGAGTACCTTAAAAAAGCAAAAGAGGATGCGCCGGAAAAGATGACCTGTGTATTGTGTAAATCCGGAATGTATAAACTGGCTGAAAAGCTGGCAGGTGAAATGGGTGCGATGGCTATTGTGGACGGAAGCAGTGTCGGTCAGGTTGCATCACAGACCCTGGATAACATACTCACGACCCGCTGGGGAGTTAACATGCCTGTTTTATCTCCGTTAATCGGTCTGGATAAGGTTGAAATTACCAGAATTGCTGAAGAAATCGGAACATTTGAAATATCAAAAATCGATG
>MUZY01000268.1:0-1806 GCA_003266065.1 Methanosphaera sp. rholeuAM130 | reverse complement strand
CAATTCTTTATTTTCTATTTTTCCGAAGTTAACTATCATCGGCAGCAATGCAATTACAGGAAGGAAATATCTTGACTGCACTCCTAATATTGTAGTAGTTCCTAAAGGAGTCCATGTCAAATAGAATATTGCATATATTCCCACGTAAACGATTAAAAATATTGCTGCTAAAATCATCCTTTCCTTTTTTTCAAGATTGATGTCTGTTTTGTAAAATATTGAAAATCCGATAAAGAATAGCACATACAGAGCATTGATCAGTTTTATTCCCTTATATCCTGTGTAGTGGAAGAAGTTGGATTTCAATACAAAGAGATGTGGAATTGAAAATAGCATGTCCTTGATTAATGTCACTATCACTAAAGGATTTGACTGGATAAAGCGGATCTGTCCCACAAAGGATATGTTTGAAACTGTTGTTGTATTATATGTTTCAACCGTCGTTGTTGTAAAGGGGGATGTAAGATAGTAGCTTGTTGTAAGGGCTATTGTTATAAATACGGCAAGCATGGCTATTATACTGTACTTTTTAAGTTTTTCATCTTCAAACCGAATTGCCAACGGCAGGAATGCAAGTATCACATAAGGCTCCTTGATTAAACTGATTAAAAGCACAGATACGAAAAATATTGCCAGATTCCTGGCGTTTACCTCACCCGAATACATCTTGATGAAGTATGTTATGATAATCAGCGTAAATGTCAGGATAAAGGCATCATAGGTTGAAAACGACGCCTGCACAATACACATCGGCATCGTCGAGATAACCATTAACGCCAGCTTGTATTTTGGAATGATTTTAATCATGAAGTATGCTACAGCACCGTAAAGTATTAGATTAGCTATTCTTGAAAGATAAAGTGCCCATATTGCACTCAGATTCAGTGCTTTGGCTATGAGAATACCTAATGCCGATAATATGTATGTATAAAACGGACTGTCCGGCGCCCACTCCCAGTAGTCCTTGTGGTCAGTTATCGGATTGTTGTAATTGTTGTTTTCGCTAAGTATTGTCACTCCGTTGAATGACTGCTGGAAGATGAAATAGTAGTCGTTGATGTAGATTCCCTTTTCTGTGGCTTCAGGGTATAGCGATCCTTCACTTAAAAGCTCCGCACGGGTGAAATGGGCCGGTTCGTCAAGAAAACTGAAAGGCGGTGTGAAAAATACCATCAGAAGTCCGAAGACTATAATCATCACCAGCGCCACTTTGTGAAGTTCAAGTTCATGTCTGCTTGAATAGTAAATCACTCCAAGGCCTAAAAGAGTCGTTATCACTATAAAGATTACCTCATTTGTACACTCAGCAAAGTTTTCTGCTGTAAATGTTGCAAAAACAAAGATTAAAATGAATAGAATATAAACCAGCATGCATCCTTTGTAATTGCCGAAGTAATCCTTAACGTTCATATCTATTATTTTTTAGTTTATCCAATAAATATTTTTAATAGGTATTATAATCAAAATTTAAAAATGGTGTTTAGATGACTACTTTTGATTCAATTGATGAGGCAAGACAATTTTTTAAGGACGACAAATTTGCAAGCAATATGGGTATTCGGATAGATGAGCTGGGTGATGACTCATGCCAGTGTAGCCTGATTTTAAATGACGGACATAAAAATGCAGTCGGCGGCGTTATGGGTGGTGTAATGTTTACTCTGGCGGACTTTTCATTTGCTGTATTGTCAAACCAGCTTCACAAACCTACTGTTGCTCAGCAGGTCAGCATTAATTACTTGAGTGCTCCTAAAGGCGAAAAGCTCATTGCAAAGGCCGTATGCAAGAAAAACGGAAGGAGTTCAT
>MUZY01000131.1:490-3183 GCA_003266065.1 Methanosphaera sp. rholeuAM130 | reverse complement strand
ATTTACCAACGGTTCCAAGGGAAATAATGAAATATTTGATGGATTACTTCCAGAATACCAATCACAGGATCAACTAATAAAACTACTCGGATACTATCTTGAAAATGATGATGAACGTGATAAAAAGGTAAAAGAATTACAGGAAATCGTGTTAAACAATCATACATATACACATAGGGCAAATAGATTAAGGGAAATACTAACAGAATATGCAAATAAAAAGAGAATAACGATAAAAATACCTGCTCCTTCATGGGATGAAGTACATAAATGGGGTGACTTCTATCTGGCCGAAGGATTGATGAGGGAATTCATTAAAAAAGGTATTGGCGTGCAACTACAGGTACTACCGGAATGGGATGGATATACGGATTCCAATTCTGATATCGTATTGGTACTTAGAGGTTTATCTGAATATAAACCGAAATTGCATCATTGCAATATGATGTGGAACATATCTCATCCTGATTTGGTGAGCTTGGAAGAATACTCTAAATATGACTATGTATTCATAGCATCTAAGAAATGGGCGGATGAAATAACTAAAAAGCTTGACATTCCAGTAGAATGCATGTGGCAATGTACAGATACGAGCAGATTCTATCCTGATTATAATGAGGATTATAGGCATGAGCTCCTGTTTGTAGGAAACTCACGTAAAGTCTATCGAAAGATTCTTAAAGATTTACTCCCAACAGAACATGAACTTGCAGTATACGGTTCGGACTGGGCCGATTTAATAGATGAAAAATATATAATTGACGAATTTGTATCCAATAAGGATTTAAGAAAACTCTATTCCTCATGCGGAGTCCTCTTAAATGATCATTGGAAAGATATGCGTGAGAAAGGATTTGTTTCAAACAGGATATTCGATGCATTGGCATGCGGTAGTTGTGTGATATCGGATGACATTGACGGATTGGAAGAACTCTTTTCGGATGCGGTGCATACGTATAAAAACAAAGAAGACCTGGATGAATTGATAAACAAATGTTTAAATGAAAAAACAGAAAATATTCAGGAATTGATTAAAGGACATACCTATGAAAGTAGAGTAAATCAAATAATGAACGTATTAAAACAAAATAATCATTTAAAAAAAGATTAATCAGTTGAAAACTGATTAAATTATTTATTTTTATAATATGTTGCTTATACCACCATATGATATAAACGGTGCAAATTTATCTTCCGGAACTACTAGTATATTGCCCTTTGAATATTGATCCATAGATGACTGTATCAATGCAGGTTTCTTGTTGTTTTTGGAAGCCGCTTCTCTTATTCCATCCGCCAAACCTTCAACTGCATCTCCTCTCGTAGCACCTTGATCTTGGTCATCCCTTAGAAAATCAATCGAACTGTTTGAAACTTCCTTTCCATTGGAATAAACTGGAGCTACTGATTTTACCAAGGCATCAATGGCTTCGGGTGTCATTACAAGAACCATATCTGTTTTTAAGCCGGTATGGTATTCCACAATTTCCTGTGCAATGGTTGTTCCTTCCGTTAGGTTTTCACTCCAAAGCGAGTCATGCAAATAAACGACACTCAGTCCTTCAGCTTTCATGCTGTCACTAGGTTCTCTTGTCGGATGAGCCAGTCCTCCAGGATAGACTTTTGTTATTTCTCCAACTTTACCGTCGCTTAAATGTATTACAAATGCCATATCTACCGCACCTACACCAGGTCTGGGTTCTGATGGATCAGCACATAGAACTAATACATTATGTTCACCGGCAAATGCTTTTTGTCCTTCCGTATAATTGTATAAAAAGTAAACCCCAACTGCTATGAGGATTAATATTATTACAATTGCCAATATCTTCTTTTTACTTAACATATAATCCCTATCTAATAAATTTTTTATCAATATTAATTATTTTGAATTTATTAATTAATATGTATATTCCCCTTTAAGAACATTTTTAATCTATGAATTAAAAAGATATGATATATAATTTAAAGGAGAATAATTATGAAAATACCACAACAAATCAGACAAACAGAAGAGTTCGATAAGTTACGTCTTATCAGAAATAATGTTGTCGACTCCAAAAACATATTAAAGGACAAGTTATCACATAAACTTAAGGAAATCAGAAGACCTAAACGTAAACTGTCCTCTGATGAAATGATAGAATTGGCATCTGTTATTGAAGATATTGATCTGGACAATATTCCTGTTTTTAGTGAAGACGCTCCTTTAGTTTCTATTGTGGTTGTTAATCGTGACGGTTTGGATCATTTGAAACGTTTGTTTGGTTCTATGAATGCCGTTAGTGATTTTTATCCTAATTTTGAAGTTGTTGTTGTGGATAATGCATCTAAGGATGGGTCTGTGGAGTTCGTTAAAAGTTGGGATGAGTTTAATGTTGTATGTATCGAAAACGATGTTAATGAGTCATTCTCCCGTGCCAATAATCAGGCGTTGGACGTTGCAAGCGGGGAATATCTGCTCTTTTTAAACAATGATGTAGAGCCACTCAGTGGCTTTTTGAATTATATGATGGAATCATTGTTGTCCGATGAGAATGTAGGTGCAGTAGGGGCTCGTTTGTTTTATCCGGATTGTTCTAGCTCTAAGTTGAATCATGAAAAGTCTTTCTCAGTTCAGCATAACGGTATTGTTTTCAGGGAGTCTGAGGGTTTTATTCGTCCATTTAATCGTGAGAATGGTGTTGAGGTTT
>MUZY01000131.1:0-268 GCA_003266065.1 Methanosphaera sp. rholeuAM130 | reverse complement strand
CGTGTTTTCGTCAATCGTTGGAATTCATGGCTTCGTCATGAGTTGTTTTCGGATAAGTTAAGAGGGAATCGTGTTTTCAGTGACAGTGCTTTATGTGTAGCTTTTGTTGTTACCGAATGTGGGGTTGGAGCTACAGCCGGCGATTATTTTACCGCACTTGGTTTGGCAGGCCGTTTTAAAGAGTTCGGATGGAATGTGAAGTTTTTGCATCAGCGTGGCGGTGGTCGTAGCTGGTATTTTGTGGATGATGATGTGGATGTTTTGATTT
>MUZY01000231.1 GCA_003266065.1 Methanosphaera sp. rholeuAM130 | reverse complement strand
AATCCTCCTCCGGCAGAATCTCCCATAATAATTATTGGCTTGTCCATCGTTAATAAGTGTTCATATAGCTTTTCAAGAATTTCATAAGTTTCTTCATAGGTATGATTTGGAGCAAGCGGATAAATTGGAGCAAATACGCAAGCATTAACCTTTTTTGCAAGTTTATCACAGAAAGTTAAGTGTGGAAGCATAATTTCATCTACATATATTCCTCCATGAAGATATATGACCAGACGTTCGCTATCTTCAACATCGTTGAATAGTATCATTTGACAATCGAAGAAGTCCTTACTTTCAACTTTAGTGTGATATATCATTTTTGGTAGTTTAAAATATTCATCTTCAACGAGAGAACGCTCCTGCATATGTTTTTTGGCACCCTCCACATCATCAAAATATTTGGGATGTTTTTTTTCCAAAGCAAATTCCACAATTTTAGACATTTTTGACATTTTTACACCTTACTTTAAACAATTATATTGTATACTCTTTATTTTGTATTGTAGATAATATAATCATTTTGCTTTTTAAATGTAGATTAAGTATCGTAAAAATGGAAATAGAAGCCCAATATTAATCGGATTACCATAATAAACAAAAGTTTAAAAAGAGTTGAAATTGAATTTAATATAAAAAAAATGAAAAAAAAGAATTAAAAATTCTAATTATTGATTTTCGTTTTTGAATAATTGGAAGGTTCTGTAATTCCCTTGAGTTCATTTTTCCAGTTAGGAGTTTCTGAACCCCAATAGTTACCGTTGATGGTAATTAATTTTTGAACCCCGGTAATTGCATTTCCAACATTTGATGCATTGTTTGATATGAAGTTTGTCTGTGTGATAACCAAGTTTCCTAGAGTTGCTATTGCTCCTCCACCAACACTTTTACCGGAAACCTTATTGTTAATGAAGTTAGCGGCTTCTATCTCTGCATTGGCCTCAGAGTATACTGCCCCTGCAAGTGCTGTTGTTGTAGCATTGATTACGCTGTTGGTTATGTTGGTATGGTTTAGCTTTAAGGTCGTACCTGAGAAGTATATGCTTCCACCATAGGATGTATCGGCTTTGGATAGCGTGTTGTTGAAAGTCGTGTTTATTGCGTACAATGTACCTAATGTATGGTAAATAATTCCTCCATAGGAGTTATTTGTACTTGCAATTTTTGTCAATTCAAAGTCTGTGTTTTTTATTGTTGTAAGACCGTAATACGTCGATATCACTCCACCCATAGCATTGCTAGATTGTAGTTTACTGTTTGTGAATTTGGAATTGATTATTTCCATCTGTGCAGATTCTAAATATATTACTCCACCACTTGCTATTGATTTTGCATATATGAAACTGTTTTGGGAAGTCACATTATTTAACTCCATATTACTGCTTAAGTCACATATACTTCCACCCATTGCATTTTCTGTAGCGTTCGCATTACTGTTATATAGACGTACGTTATATATTGATGCGGTAGAATTAACTATTTTCAATGTTCCACCGGTTACGTTGGTAGCCGTTGCAACGTTTTTGTTAAACGTGGTGTTCATTATGATTAATGATACATTCTGAGCACAAATTGCACCACCACCCGCTACTGTGACACCTTTTGCGGTGTTATTGATAAATGACGATCCGATTATGGTCGTATTGTTGTGAATTGTACGGATAGCAGCTCCCTCAGCATTTGGTGCCGTAAGGGTATTGTTGAAAAATGCTGTACCGCTTATGTTTAATGATCCTATACTGTATATTGCTCCTGCAGAGTTTGAACCTGTTGCAGAGTTAAATTGGAATTTGACATTGTATGTAATCAGCATTCCGGCAGAATAAATAGCTCCTGCAGTATTGGCTTTGCTACTTTTACCGTTCTGTATACATAGATTCCTCAACTCCAATGAATATTTTTCAATGGATGCGTTGAATATCATTCCGGATGAGCTTCCATCGATTATACACTCATTTACTCCACTACCTATTATTCTAACGGAATTGTTAAGCAGTATTGAATTTTCCTTATACGTACCTTTTGCCACATATATTTTACCCAATAATGCCACGTGATTTATTGCGTGTTGAATTGTCTTGAATGGATGTGTTTTGTTACCGAAGTTGCTATCGCTACCGTTTGGACTGACATATACTTCAAGTTGTTTTGTTATCGTTAGATTACCGTATGTTGTTGAGTTTAGGTAATAATCGTTTTTGGTATAGTTAGCCGTGTATCTTACCTGTTTTGATTCATATTTCAATGAAGGCGTGAAGTTTATTTGAGCTACTCCCTTTACTACGGATGCGTTACCGATATATGTATTGTTCACATAGAATCTTACCGTTCCATTGTTTACAATATATCGTGATTCATCAAGTAGGTTAACTTTTAACGTTACAGTCTTTCCAACAACCGTTGAGAAGTTATCTCCACTAATTATCGTTTTTAATTGACTTACATTATAGATGTTTTCATCGGCACTTTCCTTATACAAATCAGTACCCAGATAATTCGCATTTATACGATATTTACCTGCGGCAGTTAACGGATCCGTATACTTTAGGACTGCCTGTCCATTTTTAACCGTTGCATTACCCACTACCTTTCCGTTTAGTTTAAATACAACTACTCCCTCATTTACGTTTTTCTGGTTCTGGTCCGTTACGTTTGCAGTAAATTCACTTGCAAAGCCCGGCTTTGTCAGTATGTTTCCTGCCAGTGTCTTTGTAGCCAGCTTCGTTATGGCTATTGTACCTGTTGAACTGCTGTTTGCATACTTCCAAGTACCTGTATATACGGATTTGATATCCAAATTGCCTGCCAGGTTGGATGGTATTAAATAGGAATATCTTGCAAATCCATTTTGCACATTAATCAGAGCATGCTTTTTAGAGTTGACGTACATCGTCACGTATCCATTCAAAACAGGATTTCCATTTTCATCCGCCACGGATGTGGACAATGTTACTTTATCGCCCGGTTTGGCATTTATATCAGATACTTCCGTCCGTGTCTTTAACTGTTTCATGGTCAGTACTGCAGTAGTACTGTTTCCTTCTCTTATAGCATTTGCCCCGACAACCGCCGTGATAGTGTAATTTGTTTTATCCAAATGATAATCCGTAGTTGTATTTAACCTGGCTATACCTTCTTCATCAGTTTCAGCTACTCCAATACTACCAGCATTTAATTTAAAGGAAACGTTTGTTTTTGTTACCTTGTTGTTGTATTCATCAACCACTTTTGCTACAAAGACTGTTTGAGCTCCTGCCTTTGAAGTTATGTTTTTTGTAGTTATTTTTGTATCAATTTTCAATACGGTCAGATTATAATTCAATCTTTTTTCTGCAAACCGCCAATCACCACTGTATACTACGGATAACCTATAACGGTTAGGTGTGATGGATTGCAGTTCAAAGTCATAGTATGCTCCTCCATTTCCAACGTTGACTATTGCAATGGTTTTGTTTCTTAGTTTGAATGCAACTTTTCCTGTTGCGGATTTATTCAACGTTACTTCCAATCGTACTGTTTGATTATACTTTTTTTCATAGTTTGATGATTTTAGATTAGCATCCAACCTATCAAGATCATATTCCAGAGTTAACGTTGAATTTACTCTGGCTTCTTTATAAATGTCATTTCCCGCATATACAAATGTTAAGGTGTGTGTTTGAAGACCCCAATTAACTGGAATTGTAAAGTCAGTTGAGGCAATTCCATTTTGGACATTTAACTTATCGCTTATCGTTATACCATTTATTTTGAAAATTGCCGTTCCAGTAGCATTTTCATCCATTATTCTAGCATAGAACGTACTTGTTTGATTACGGTATATACTATAATCACTTAATCTTATAGTAGGTTCAATCTTCTTGGATGCCGTTTTGAGCGAATCATTCTTATTGCATGTAAAAACATTTCCAGATTCATCGCCAACAACTTTCTCATCAATGTCATCTTCTATTAAATTAGAGTTATCATGACTAGTTATTGCATTATCATGACTAGTTATTGCATTATCCTCCATATTTGCCTGTGATTCGTGCAAATTATCCATAGTTAACGCGTCAACATCATCATTGGCACTGACGAATGTTGCGGATAATAATACAACCAGCACGATTATGAAAGACAAATATAT
This sequence comes from Methanosphaera sp. rholeuAM130, assembly GCA_003266065.1. Taxonomy (GTDB): domain Archaea; phylum Methanobacteriota; class Methanobacteria; order Methanobacteriales; family Methanobacteriaceae; genus Methanosphaera. The sequence goes on along the minus strand of MUZY01000231.1, from coordinate 6,725 downwards.
TGATTTTCTAATTCTGATAGTTTTACCTCCTTTTCAATTAATAAATAATTGAAGAAGCCATCAAAATATATACACTTCTCCATGGTATTTATTATAATCGAATAACTATATATTTTTTTTTGTATTAACAAAAAAAATAAGAAATGTTTTAATATAAAATCAAATCTTTTTTAAAAAAAAATCACGGAATAATTTTATTTATAAAAATATTATTAATAAGGACAAATAAAAATATTCTTATATAAATTCATAATTTTTTAATGATGAAATTATAGTTTATTAAATAGAAATATGGAGGGACAAATATATGTTTGAAGAATTCTTACAATACGGGATATTGCTAGCGGTTCTGATATTCGGAGTAAAGATTGGATTAGCCCTTGGATTTTCTGGAATTAAGAGAAAAACTGCTATATATATTTTAGTTGCTTATGGAATTGGACTTATAATTCTATCATATATCTGCCAACCATTTACAGACCAGATTTATCAGATCGTATATGGTTATAGTTCTGCAATATTTGCTGTTATTGCAGTTATAATATTAATAACCGGATTCAAAACCATTTACGATTGGAAAGTTACGGGAAAAAATAGTGGGAGTGCAACATGTATGGCCATGGTAGCACCATGTCCTTGTTGTTTTGGAGCTATTCTTGCATCTGTTATCATGATTGCACCTGTTGCGGGTGTATCAACAGTTGCATTAGGTTCATTATCCTCTGTAGCTTTGGTGATAGTTATGGCAATAACATACTTCCTATCTACAAAGATAGTCTCAAAAATTGACAAACCGTATCCTATAGTGTTAGGCAACTTCATGGTATTTATGGGATTATACTTCTTGTTATGTATCCTGATACTGCCGAATATGGTTTATGTGTCCGAGGGAAGTAGCATAGAACTTGCTAGTTTATCAGGCACATTAGCTGTTGTAGTTGGAGGATTAATATTAATGATAATTGGAGGAATAATGGCTAGAAAGACTAGTTCCTTCCTAAAATATTAACAATCATAGGAGAAAAGTAATATGGCGACGATTCCAGGGGGAGAAGCATTATCAGGTATATTGAACGTTATAGCCCAAAGTTTACTTATACCTGTTATGATATTACTAGTGATATTCATAATTTTTGCTGTATATGAAATAGGTTCCATACTTGCAGAATATACGGGAAGAAGGCAATTGGATGGACAGAAAAAGGACATTCTAATCAGAAACATATCCTCATGTATAAATCCTGATCAAATATGTCAAGTAATTAATCATTCAAATCTAACCATCAATGATAAAGAATTGTTATGTTCAATTGCAAAATTAGACAAAAATTTATACGGCAAGAAAACACGTGAAACAATTGCTAGAAGCCTAATCGAAGAACAAGAATTTAAAATATCAAAATCATTAGAAAAAGTGGATATTGTAGCAAAAGTTGGTGCGGCATGTGGTTTACTCGGTACCATCATACCTATGGGTCCGGGTTTAGCGGCACTCGGTGCTGGAGATATGCAAACATTGACGACAAGTCTAACGACTGCATTCAACACCACCACGGCAGGTCTGGCTGCCGCAAACATTTGTTACGTTGTATCCAAAATACGTAGACGATGGTATGATGAGGAAATCTCAGCGTTATACGATATTGCAGAAGTTATTCTCGAGGTGTAAACATGTCACTCAAACGCAGAGATATTCATCATGAAGAGGATAACGATCCGATGGCGTCAATTGTTAACATGACAGACGTTATGCTGGTACTGGCTGTGGGATTCATGATATTTGCAATAATGTCCACAGGTCTGGAAACTATCATGTTCAGTGATATGACTCAGGAACAAAAACAAAGTGCGGTTGAAGCTGCAAAGCAGATGGTTGAACTTGATGAAAATTACCAGGAGTTAAACCAAACTCCGGAAAACATTACCAGTTCAGGTTCTGGTTATCAGAAAATGGGTACTACCTATCAGGATCCTAAGACAGGAAAGATGGTAGTGGTTCAGGAAGATCTTCTATCGCCTCTGATATATGCAATGTAAATAGATATGAGTAAACTCATGTCTACTAACCTTTTTTTACAAGTGATATAATATGAAAAATACATTAAGGGCACCTAAAGGATTGAAAAAAGATCCGAAATATCTTTTAAAGGAAAAGAAAATCATTAAAAGAATATTGATAATAGCGTTTATTATAGTTATTTTAAGTGTTCTAATAAATCTATTCAAATATTTATCCACGATTCAAAGTATCTACCTTTAAACATTTTTTTAAGAATTAGAATTGAACTCCAGATAATCCCTATTTTTTATATCGTTTTAGTTACTCTTCTGAAAGCGAAATTACCTTGATATAATTAATAATTTCTGATATTGATAAAAATATCGAAAAATCTATAAAAATTAAATATCCATTAAAAAATATTTTATAAAACTAAACTTAAAGTTTAATAATCATTTTTTATAAACATAATAGTATTCTTTGGATAATAATAAAAAAATAATAATCCAAGAAAATTATATGCAGGTGAAAATATGAAAAGCATTAATAAATTTTTATTGGTAACGGTAATATTATTCATGCTTAGCGTCACAGCCGTATCTGCAAGCGACGACACAACCTGTGATACTCAAGACACAATTGATGTACAGGAAAGTAATTTAGCTACAGATACAGCTCAAATATCCGAAAATACGGATATGCAGACAAACGCCGACTCCAATAAAATTAGCAATTCGGAAGATAAGAACAAAAAACAAGCCCCTGTGGTAAGTGTTATAACATCAAAGAATTACAACAATTACTTTACAAAAGATCCAAAAACCAATCAAACAATCAGCAGCGGTCAAGTAATGGCTGGAGATATTCTTGACCTACAAGGCGAGTTTAAAGATGTTAACTTTACCATAGACAAGAAAAACGTGACAATTACCAGTATTGGAAGAACAGCTAAACTATACAACTGTTCAGTGAACGTTCAGGGATTGAATTCCCAGGGAAGTCAAGTGCATAACCTTACTATACACAACAACAACCCATACGGTACGGGTATCTACACAAACATCACAAAAAACATTTACATTGCAAACAACACGATTCACGTTCATGGTGTATTCGCATTTGCAATAGCCTGTGATGAGATGAACGAAAGTACCATAATCAACAACACCATTAAAACAACCCAAACAGCAGGTGTAGTTGATATTGGGGATTCAAACTACAACCGTACACATACGGCACTGCCTATGGGTAACTGTTACTACAACTACATCGTTAACAACACGGTATCAAGTGACCGTGCAAACGGTATTTACTTCAGTGCATACGGTTCAGGTTTATTCCGTGGTGGATACTGCGACAACAACGTTATTGACCATAACTACGTAACCGGTGGAAACACGTCATGGAGTTATACCATACAGGTTATGGGTAAAAACAACATTATCCACAACAACACGGTAAATCAGGGATATCGTGGCATATCCACACAGGACTTCAAAAACAATACCATCACGTACAACAAAGTAAACGCTACGGCTCAAGGTATATACGCATGTGAGGGAGCTATCGTTAAAAACAACGAAGTTAGAGTAAACTTCTCAACAGTAGGTATTGAAACAGGCGGTCCGGATGTTGTACTGGAAAACAATAGGATATACTCCAATAGCGGAGCAGGAATAATCATCGGTTCAAGTAACGTGAACATTACAAACAACTATATCCTATCAACGGAAGGATACGGTATTTATGCAAAAGGTAACCATAAGAACATAAATATTCGAAAAAACAACATCACAAGCGGAAAGACGGGTATTTACTTCAAAAAGCAGTCGTCGAGCAAGAAGGTAAACTACATTACCGTCAAAAACAATGTAATCAGTTCAAGTGCCCCTTATGCAATTGACTTTTCAGAAGCCGGAGCAAGAAGCAAAGACGAATCATTTGTAACGGTAGACGAATCTAACGTACTGTCATCAAAAAACGGTAAAGGATTGGAAAAAGCATATCTGGCACCAATTATAGGTTCATCAGCTGACCTTCCTGAATCAAACAAGACGTTTGTAATTACTGATTCAAACTATGTGCAATACTTTGACGAAGAAGGTATAGCAAATTCAAAAATCAGCAAAAACGATACCGTAATTCTAAAAGGTACATTCAACAACAAGGATTTCCAATTCCCACAAAAAGTTCATGTTGTAGGTCAAAACTGTGTTATCAACACGGGAACATTAACATTACTGGAAGATGCCGACTCATCAACAGTAAAGGACATTAGAATAAACAATGTCAAAGCAGATAGACTCAACAGACACGGACTTGAATTGTTAGAAGTAAACAACTGTAACATAACAAACGTTACCATCAAAAACTTTGACAATACGGAAAGCTTCGGAATATTCCTATACGTATCATCAGGTAACACCATTACGAACTGTAAGATTAATACCAGCGGAAACCTGGTAAATAACGGTATCTTCGTATATTCATCCGACCTGAATGTGATTAAAAACAACAGCATATTCATTAACCAAAGCGGTAGACCCTATGAATACTACGATGAAATAATGTTCAACGAAAAAATAGGAACCATCAAAGAGATACTGCATAACCATGGAATTGTTCTGGTATATTCATCATTAAACTCAATAGACCGCAACGTCATCAATACCAAATCCGAATTTACCGGTTATACAAGACCTACGGAAGAATGCAAAAACAGTATTGTCGGTATAGACATATACTTCGACAGCCATGAAAACAACGTAACATACAACCAGGTATACATAGACAGCTACGGACCATACTCCTATGGTATGGGAGTATTGGGTGCACCATGGGGTCAGTCAATACTAACACACAACGCATCAAACAACACATTTAGAAAAAATACAGTTAAAGTGCTCGGTGGATACTGTACCGAAGGATTCATTGCAGGATTAAACAGCGTCAATACTGTGGTTGATCAGAACACCATCACGATTACTCCAAGAAAAAGCAATAGATACTATGCAGACTATGGATATGGCGTAGTATTCGAATCATGCAGAAACTTAACGCTTACAAACAACAACATTACAGCCAAAGGTGCTGCAACATATACAATTGAATTATATCACACACACTACAATACGATAGAAAACAACACGTTCAAGGTAAAAGGTACACAGCCGTACGGTGTGGCAAGTGAAGCATCCACCCACAACACCATTAAGGGAAACATATTCGATATAACCCAGAAGGAATATGGTACAATTGTAGGATATGCTCACGCTGATTCCATTCCGGCAGGAGATCAGGGAGTATTCTTAAGCAGAAAGTCACACAACAACTCAGTAACTGCCAATACAATCAAAACAAATGCCCAGTGGCCGGTATACATTGACTATGACAGTGTGCAGAACAACGTAACCAACAATTCATTACAGGGAAACAAGACATTCGGTGACAAGGCAGTTAAAAATGAATCAAAAGCACTGATTCAAAACAACTACCTGTACCCGATAAAATGTAGTGCCAAAAACGTTGATGGACAGGTTGGCGGAAAAATCACGCTGGTTGCATACATGAGTTCAAGAACAAAAGACGTCTCAAACGTAACGGCAACATTCAGACTGGGAGATACCACAATAGGAAAAAGTAAGATTACTGATGGCAAGGCAACAATAACCTACACCATACCTACTTACTGGAGAGCCGCAAACTATGACATCATCGTGGTTATGGGCGGTACAAACTTCCAGAACTCAACTGCACGTGCAACGGCAACGATTACCAAAAACCAGACGAAAACCGTGATAACTGCAAATAAAGTACTTGGAACACCAGGTTCAACCGTACAGATGAATGCGACAGTCAAGGACATCCTTGGAAATAACATGAACGGTAAGGTGGACTTCATATTGAACGGCACGACAATTGCAACAAAAACGTTAACCGATGGAAAAGCAAATTATTCATACAAAATACCCGCAAACAGCCCAATCACGACAATCCCACTCGTAATAAAATATTACGGAAACGACCAGTTTGCAGAAACCAACGTTTCAACCATATTGGGAGTTCAAGACACGGTAGTCGCATCAGTATACTACTCAAACGCAACGATAGGTTCACCTATTACTTTCAAGGCAAAATTCACGCAAAACGGTAAAGCCTTGAAAAGCGGAAAGGTAGCCGTAAAAATCAATGGACTCTCCATTGGAACAACCAACATCGTAAACGGTATAGCCACATATGACTATGTCATACCAGTCGGTTACAGTCAATTCCAAAAACACGTAGTTCAATTTGTATATGGTGGTACAGATACCTTGACAGCAGTGAGAGCTGAACGTGCATTTGATGTATATCCAATGAAAACAGTTATCCAGCTAAACAAAACAAAGGCAAAAGTTGGTCAGAACGTTACAATGAAAGTACGTATCACAAACGAATCTCTTACACATAATGCGGTATCCGGTAAAGTGTCACTTAAGATTAAAGGCGTGACAGTTAAGGATGCTAATGGAAACCCAATAGTGGCTGTTCCAAAAGACGGCATAGTTACCATTAAGATACCAATCACAAAATCACTCATAGGAAACAACACAATTACAGTTACCTACAGTGGAAACAACAGATTGACCGGTGCAAGAGTAGACTTTAAAGATATATTAGTGGTTACTGCTTAACCACCTTCAACTCCCTTTTTTTTTAAACGAGAGTACTTGACATAATTATATTT
>MUZY01000040.1 GCA_003266065.1 Methanosphaera sp. rholeuAM130 | reverse complement strand
GTATGATTGATGATATGAATTAGAACCTCAAGTATTAACGAATATGAATCAAATTCCTTGGTCGAATTATCCCGATAATCGTCAAGTTTATCCATTAGATTGGATAATGACAGTATCAGTAACGATTCAGTAGAATTTTTAAGCAATGTCCTTAAATTATCATCTGAGACTTTAATTGAGGATATTTCAGACAATATATCCTCACTTGAGACAAGACCGAACCAATGAATGTAATCATCAATCCTTGATTTGGAATTAATAAGTTTATTATCCTCAACCACATACTCCAGAAATAGGTATGAAACAAACCATCTGTCACTGAAATCACTGAAGGCCGTAATGTATGCATGGTTTGTCTGATTCAATGACAGCAAATTGAAAATAACATCCTGCATATCCTTATATTCCCCCATATCCCTTAGCTTTACAACATACACCTCAATATCGTTAAAGTCGTCATCCGGAAAACTGCCGTAATAATAAATGCTGGAGATATTGGATTGACCGTTAGCATCAATCAAGTATGATACGTCCTCCTTAGTATCCATGCTGATGTTGAAAACTTCCAATAAAAAGTGTTCATAATCATGTAGGGTAAATTGATTATATGCTAACTCATTAAGATTCATATTAATATATATGATTATCATTGCTAATCAAAATTATGATTGACAAGATTCATGATACAATACTCTACCCATAACTTTTCAAAAAGATTTAACCTCAATTATCTATGGAATTGAGATTCATATAGATATTTTGTTAAATAAACATATAAACAATTCATATTTAAAATTTAATTATCGCACTCACTATAAAAATAGAAAAAAAGTGAAAAACAGAGATATATTGTATTCCAAAATTTTTTAAAAACAAAATTGATAACACCTGAGAGACATAACTAGCATAATAAAAAAATTTTTAAATTACAAGTTGATATACCCAAAATACAAAAGTATTTTTCATCAATATGCACAAAAATAATCCCATATTATAAATAAGTATATATAATCATTGAATCAAATCTATAATTATAAATTAAATAGGAGGATAATAATCATGGCAGAATTACCAATAGCACCTGTAAAAAGAATTATCAAACAAGCAGGTGGAAAAAGAATCAGCGATGAAGCAGCAGTTGAACTGGCAAACGTACTCGAAGAATACGGAATAGAAGTTGCTGAAAGAGCAAACAAACTGGCAAACCACGCTGGACGTAAAACAGTAACTGGTGCTGACATTAAACTAGCAGTACAATAAATATAAAGGTATATGTTATAATAATCAACATATATCAACTTTTTTTTTAAAACCAATTTGTTATTTCAATAAATCATTTGAAGTAAATGCATCTTATTATTTAATAATCACCTGTTTTGGCTACACGTATTAATAGCAGATATTATTCTCCAAAGCATAACACGTTATATTATTTTCGGCCATAAATTCAACGTCACTTTCAATCGATATTATAAAAAATATGATTAATTAAATAGGATAGATTTAAGATAACCATTAAAATAATTAATCAGTCCTGAGAGGAAATGATTCGTAAATCATAATTTCTGCAATAATAATCAAGAAACCGTATATGTCCCAGGTAATAATTTTTATTTGAAAGAAAAATTCTTTCATAATAAGATAAAATTAGATCATATTCGATAATGAAACTCTCTTAAAAACTAGAAAAAACTCTAATAATATTTTAAAGCTATTAAAACTCCAAGAAAATATTAGAACTATAAGAAAAATAAAAAAAGTAAAGGTTTAAAAAATAAGTAAGTGATAAAAGATCCTTCAAACTTATAAATTAGCTAAAGCATCTTTAACTGCTTCAATATCGTCTGATACTTCAACAGTTGCATCCACTGGTTCTAAGTGTTTGATGTTGCATCTTTTGTTTTTAACTTCATTTCCTAC
>MUZY01000271.1:436-1297 GCA_003266065.1 Methanosphaera sp. rholeuAM130 | reverse complement strand
CTTCATCACTTAGATCAAAGAATCCAAGATAGTTACCGTCAACAGTCACTTCAACCTGACCAGATGTTACTTCATCACCTAAATCTGTATAGACTCTTCCACTAATGGTTACATCACGTGTAATATTCTGTGGATTTGGAGTAACATTAATAGTCACATTAGAAGCAACCGGATCAGCATTAATCTCAGTTAAATCTTCACCGGTATCACTATCTACACCAATACTACCAAGATACTTCCAGTTTTCAAGATACTCAACCTGAACCTCAACCTGCTCGGTCGTATCAATCCTAATAGGATTAACATTCAATACAATAGTAGTATTTCTAGAAGTGATTGTGAAATCCTGACTTTCTCCATCAACGGTTACACGTATCGTACCATTAGTTATAACATCACTATAACCAAGATGAGTACTACTTTCTTCCTCATTTTCAGTCACAACAACATCAATGGTAACATTACCAACAGTATTGTTAAGAATTGTAACATTAGTAAATGTATTAATCTTTTCAACAGTAAACTGAACATTTGAACTGTTTACCGGATTAACCGTGTCATTACCATGATAGGTAGCATTAACAGTGTAAATACCTGCAACGCCAGTAACATTCACAACAGCATAAACACCATCATCAATAGTGGTTGGATACTCCGTACCATTAATGTACACAGTAACATCACCAGTCATTACAGTATTTCCCAGTTGATCAGTTACGACACCACTGATAGTTACACTTTCACCAATGATTACATTGGTATTGTTAACTTCAATAGTAATTGTCGGATTTTGTTTTTCAACCTCGATAGTGATAATGTCTCCACCGGTTTCATTAGTAGCATTACTTGCAAGGTAGATGT
>MUZY01000271.1:0-198 GCA_003266065.1 Methanosphaera sp. rholeuAM130 | reverse complement strand
GTTAGCATTGTTGTAATTACCAGTAGTATCTGTAAATGTTGCATTTACAATTATTTCACCAAGCGTATCGGCAACATAATCATATGAGTATCCACCGGTACTGTTAGTCCAAACAGGAATAAGATTAGCCTGACCAGTAATATTAAGGAATACTAACGTATCAACCATAGCATCCCCCATACCATCAGTAAGGTTACC
>MUZY01000204.1:1427-1617 GCA_003266065.1 Methanosphaera sp. rholeuAM130 | reverse complement strand
TAGCAAATGCACAGGTAAGCATAATATTACCAAACAAAACGACAATTAACACAACTACTGACAGCAAAGGAATGTTGATACAATCACTGACGTTGCCTGCGGGAAAAAACAAGATAAACGTAACGTATATCGGCTCAAAAACGTATAGCAATACATCCAAAAGCCATACGATTGATGTCAAGAAGATTAC
>MUZY01000204.1:0-1296 GCA_003266065.1 Methanosphaera sp. rholeuAM130 | reverse complement strand
TATGAGAAATGCAAATCAAATCACGGCACACTACATAGAAAACACGGATTATACTGCATCAAACAGCACAGCCGCTAAAGTAACATTAAATGTGAGAACAGCAACGATAACAGTAACAACAAATACGAAAAAGATTAAGCAGGGACAGAACCTGACAATTACCGCTAAAATATATGACACCACCGGTGCCAAAAAAACAAACAAATTAGTATCTTCTGGTGATGACTTCGTATACTTCAAGATAAACGGAGTAACACTCAAGGATGCGAAGGGAGAAATGCTTAAAGTCAAAGTGGTAAATGGTGTGGCAACGATAAACTACACAATACCACTAGGCTTATCATGTGTCACCGACACGCAGACAATGACACCAAAAAACCATACTATACTAGCGGTGTACTACAACAAAAACTACGCAGATGACATCAAGAACACGACAACATTCCAGGTGGAAAGATCCAACATAACAATCAACCTGGCCAATGCTACGATAAACAACAAGACACACTCTTTATCCATGAAGATTACCATCAAAGATTATCTGGGCAATGTGGTATCTGGACCGAATAAACTTGTAATAAAAGTTAACGGTGTAACGCTCAAAAACGGTACACAGGTGCAGTATTTCTACACGACCGACGGAATACTTAACCTTAAAAATATCCCTGTACCGGCGTCTAAAAATTATACCACAATTGAGGTAATTACACAGGACAGAGTGGCATACAATTCACAGAGGAATACTACGACGAAAATTAGGATTACAAATTAACCCCCATTTTTTCTATTTTTTTAGGGACTTTGACTTGATTATTTTTTAGATGTCCCCATCATTTCTTTTAAGATTTTCTATTATTATGTTACTTGATGTATATATGCAAATGTCATAACAATTGAATGGAAGATAAAAGTATTTATATTCATTATATGTTCTACCATATTTAATGGATTAGCCATGATATGGCATTATATTAATCATATTTTTTATTAAAATGTTTTGAATAATCATGAAAAAAATGAAGTTGATGAAAAATCAGTATGCACATTTTTAATGACAATTTTTTCAAGTCCTCTTCGAGTGAAAAAAAATTGGATAATTATAGAAGATACGAGGATATGACTTGATTAAATGGACATATACAAAGAGAAATGTAAATTTTTAAAATGAGAATCTTCATGCAAATAATAGGAATTATGGTAAAATAAGTTAAAATGGGTAATTATAAATTAAAATAAGATAATTTCTAAGTTAAAAGGAGAAAAAAAGATTAAAAAAGAAGATGGATAATGAACTTA
>MUZY01000213.1:944-2919 GCA_003266065.1 Methanosphaera sp. rholeuAM130 | reverse complement strand
CGGTGATTTTTCATCGTGTTTATGGTATAGGAGTTGTCGGATATTACTCCAACGCATCCTATATGTTCTTTTCCACCGGCTATAGTGACATCCATATCATCCCCCACCCTTGTTATTTTTAGGTGTATGGATGTTCTGGGAGTGGAAATTTCATACTCGTCCATTTTAAATTCCCCGAATTTCGTTAGTGGCATCCATATCCACTTGGCCATCTTCATTGATTTTAACGCCGTAATCATTTAAAGCGGATTTGCGTGTAATTATTCCATCCATGTAATCATCATGTACCTTTTTAACGTCACGTTTGTATGGATTTCCATAACCTCCACCGCCGGCAGAATGTATGCAAATTATGTCTCCGTCAGAGATTTTTCTAGGATACTCCTTGGACCCGGTTTGAATCCACTGGCCGTCCTGTCTTACAAGAGGCACCTGAAGCGAACCGGTACTTCCGCCGTTCAATCCATATGGTGCGATTTTAACCCCGTCACCATACATTACTATTTCACAGCTGTCGTCATAATTCTGGAAGGCATACTTTATACCTGCCCCTCCACGATACTCGCCGGCTCCCGCCGTGTCACATTCCATCTCATGAACCAAAGTTATATGAGGATACTGAACTTCATTTGACTCAATGTTCGGAGTTTTAACTCCACCATAATTGGACATCGGAGACATGTACGGTTTTCCGTCAATGCCTCCCATTGCACCGCCCGAGGCCAGTGAACAGAATGTGAAACCAATGTAATATCGTCCATTACGCGGATCTGTCCCATAGAATGACGGTCCAAGATATGTTCCATAACCTGCAGGCAATCTGTCGGGAATTGCCTTGTTGAATGCCATGAATATGGTTCCTATTATTTCACTAGCCGGAATAAGTGTTGATAACGTCATTGGAGCCCCTTCATGTGGATTGACAAGCGAACCCTTTGGAAGAACAACATTGATAACATTAAATGCTCCACCGTTACGTGCAATATCAGAACCTAAAAACCATAATGATGCAATTCCTGATGCTGCAGTAGCCGTGACTACAGATGTATTTACAAAACCCTTAACCTGTTTATTTGTTCCGGTAAAGTCGATTGTCAAGTTATCCCCCTTGATTTTAACTGTTACCTGTATTTTAATGGGTTCTTCCTGGAATCCATCATCATCTATGTAATTTACTGCAGTATATTCACCGTCAGGTACTTCAAGTATTCTTTTTTTGGTCAATTCCTGTGCCAGATATAAGTTATCCTCCACCGCTTTTTTAACGACATCCGTTCCAAACTCTTCAATCATGGAATTTAACCTTATCTTTGCTATTTTATTGGAACCCATCTGTGCAAGAAGATCACTTCTAATCATTGACGGATTACGAGTATTTAAAATAATCAGGCTCATTATATCCTCTATGATTTGATTGTTCTGTATTATTCTTGTCGGATGTATTCTTATTCCTTCCTGGAATATCTCGGTTGCCTTGGGATTATAACTGCCCGCTGTTGAACCACCTATATCCCCNNCATCATCATAAAATATTGGGGTGATGATTCCTATGTCAGGAAGGTGATTTCCACCACAATAGGGATCATTTAGAATAAATCCGTCACCGTCATGGATATCATCCCCATACTTTTCTATTACTTTCTTAACGCTGAACGAGCCGGCAGTAGCCAGTATCGGTATTCCCTCCAGTTGTGACACCAAATCCCCATTGGAATCACAGATACAACATGCAAAGTCACATGCCTCTGCAAATATCGGTGAATGAGCCGAATGTTCAAGGGATATTCCCATCTCCTCGGTAATATTATCCAATCTATTGGCAATTACTGTACGATTAATTATATCATCTGTTGTCATGACAAAACACCTTCCTACTTATTTTTTTATACTTAACAATCCATCATCCAATATTTTCGAAGTAAAACCTTCCGGTATTAGTACGCTGGTATAATCAAATTCCACCAATGCCGGACCA
>MUZY01000213.1:0-913 GCA_003266065.1 Methanosphaera sp. rholeuAM130 | reverse complement strand
TCGAATTCAAATAAGTTATTGTCCACATTCTCTTCATAGCTTTCAAGTCTTAAGTTCATTATCTCCCAGTCATTTTCCTCCTGAGCATATTGGTAAATGTCATTATGAGTATCATGGAACAGTTTGTCTATTTCATTGACTGATTCTGCTTCAAAGCGAAGCGTATTTAACGTTATGCTTATTTCATGATGCTGGCCAATATATCTCATCTCCAGTATCAGTTCATGTTTTCTGTTATTTTCTGAAACATTTAACTTATCCAATTCAATATTGGCCTCTTTAAGCATTTTATCTACCTGTTTGTTTAATCGCATGTGATTCCAGGTATCCTTTTCCATGAAAAAACTTTGAGTGCTATCATATCTACGTTTAGCCCCAAGCATTCCCCAACTACAGAATACCGGTGCCTGTACTGGAATGATAACCTCCTCCATATTTAAGGTGTCCATGATATTGCATGCAAATAATCCGAATGCCCCTCCACTGGTTACCAGCGAATATTGTCTTGGATCATTACCCCTTTTGGTCGTTACAAGCCTTAAGGCATCTGCCATCAATTGACTTGCAACCGTATAAATAAGTACCGCAGCATCAATAACGGATATGTCCAGCGGTTTTGCAACCTTTTCTTCTATGGCCTTGATTGCCTTATCCTTGGATAGTGTCAATCTTCCTCCAAGGAAGTTCTTTTCATTTATTAAATTAAGTACAAGTAATGCATCAGTGATTGTTGGTTCATCCCCTCCTAAGTTATAACAGGCAGGCCCCGGAACTGATGATGCGGATTCCGGACCCACATGAACTCTTTTTGATTCATCCACCCTTACAATACTTCCCCCACCGGCTCCTATGGACTTTATGTCCATCATAGGAAGTGTGATGGGATATGATTCTATTCTGGACTCGGGTACCA
>MUZY01000002.1:14084-19021 GCA_003266065.1 Methanosphaera sp. rholeuAM130 | reverse complement strand
CAAATGGTTGTTCATCACTTGTACTTGTATAATCTTTTTGGAGTGTTATACTATCTGTAGCAGAACCAATATCTGATTGTAAATCGGATAGCGTTCCGCTTTCTCCTTCGCTTTTAACTGTCTTGGTATTACCAGTTTCTTCTATTAGTTTATTACTATTGTCACTAGCATAATCACTAATTGTATCGCCTACTTGACTGGAAGCATCACTAATCTGTGCATCACTTGCGGAATCTTCCGCTGCACTGATAGCTGTCATTCCAATCATTGTGATTAACACTAATGAAAATAATAAAAACATTTTTGTTTTATTTTTCAACATGTTAAACATCTTAATTATATTAATATAATACATATTTTATCTAAATTATTTGAAAAAGTAATTAAGTCCAATATTTTAACTAAATTACATCATATTCAATAATCTTCAACAATAAAATATGTAATATTATATTTGTAATTAGATATATTAAATTATTATGATTAAATATCAAACATTTTTTAGATATTCCTTCTGAAAGTATAAATATAAAATGTTTAAGAAAAAAATTCAAATAAAAGAATGGATATTATAATACATTTTTTTTGTTTGATAGGATATATTAAATCTTCAATAATATTTGAACAATATCCAATAGTATAATTATAAAAAGAATATTTATGAGTCATATAATATCTTGATAAATACAAAACAAGACCAGTTTTTACAAACAGAAGAATATTTTCTAAAAAAGTGAGAGAAGTTTAGTTAATCTTATAATCATTACAAATTATTTTTCAAAAAAAAATTAGATAGGATAAAAGGTAATAGTTCACTCAATCATTTTGCCTGATAACTCTTGCGGGATTTCCAACAGCTATTGAGTTACTTGGAATATCCTTGGTTACTATGCTGCCCGATCCTATTACCACATTGTCACCTATTGTTACTCCCGGAAGTATCACTGCATTTGCACCTATCCAACATCTATCACCTATCTTTACCGGACTTCTCGTATTCACAAAGGTATATTCCAACGAATCGTCAAAGTTTCCATCTTCATCAATGTATGAATAGCTTCCATCATCCAATTCGTCATCCACCGGCACTATGCGTTCTTTTGTACTTACCGGATGATTTGCACATATTATGTTTACCCCTTGTGCAAGCAGTGTGTAGTCGCCTATTTCTATCAAGTCTGTATCGAGGTAGTTATTGTTTACGTTGATAAATGATCCATTTCCTATTTTTATGTTTGTTCCGACGTTACAGTAGAATGGAAGCAAAACTTCCGTGTTTTCACCGATTTGTCCGAATAACTCCTGCAGCAGTTCCCTTTTTCTTTCTAACTGTGACGGATGTAGATGATTTAATTCATATTGGATATTTGCTGCCCGTGAAAACTTAAGTGCCCATTTTTCATCGTCCAATTCCAGCGGTCCTTTGACTTTCCATTCTTTTTCAGACATGATATTCCTCCTTTATACATGTTTTTTTTCGAATCGTTTTTTGCTGTTGCTGATTTTCATTTTTAATATATATAATATTTATTATTAACTTTTTATATATTTATGCTTTATTATAATTATAAATCTTTTAATATAATTGCATAATATACTGTTATTTTTTAATGATAACATACAAAAAGTATAAATAGTATTAATTAAATAATTAATTATGACAATGTTTAACATTGTCTACATAATACTATTAATTATATAGGAGCATGATATAAAAAAATGAAAAAGAAAATATTAATATTGACAATAATGATGATTATTGCCATGATAATAACGGCAAGTACCGCCAGTGCAAATGATGATATGGAAAATCCAAAGATGAAAAAAAGCGATCAATCAAATTTCGACGTTCGGGAAAAATCATTGAAACAGGACGATGATACGGTGAGCGTAAGTTCATATGAAGAGCTATACGATACAATCACTACGGCAAATGCTCAAAATAAGAACAAAACAATAACCTTAAATGATGGAAACTATGACATCACACAGGATATTGATATAAAGGGAACAAGAAAGGCTATTACAATAACCATTAACGGTAACCACAACACCATAAATGGAAACAATCAAAATTCATTCATATCCATACAAAAATCAAACACTCTGATTGTCAATAACCTTACGATATCCAACACCCAATCAAACAGAGCAAATGCCATAAGAAATCTTGGAAACTGTATCTTAAATAATATCACCATAAAGGATACCTACTCCAAGTACAACAACTCATCATCCGGCGGTGCAATATTCAACACCGGTTCAATGAGCATAACAGACTGTAAGTTTATAAACAACACGCTTGATACCGTAACATTTGGGGGAGCAGCAATATACAATTCAAACAACTTAAGCATAAGCGATTCCATCTTTGAAAACAACACTTCAAGCGACGGATCGGCAATATACTGCTTAAACAGTAAAAATACAACAATAGAAAATTGTCTATTCAGGAATAATATTGCAAATAGCTCTACAATATACAACCTGAATTCCAATATAAGCGTTGAAAACTCAAGCTTTGAATTAAATAGTGGAGATTATCCAATTTGCTATTTACTTGAAAAAGGTCAAGTAATCTTTCATAACAACCAGATAAACAGACACTCGTCCAGGAAGGGATTAATGTATAACGATGGCATGATTTCAATAGAACAAAGTTCAATATTCAATAACATTGTGAGCGAATCACTATTTTGTAATAATAACCGATTATACATAACCGACTCAGATATTTATGAAAATAATGGAAGTATGGTTTTGAATAATTATGAAAGTATTATCACAAACTCATCAATAACATCCAATAAAGCAATAGATACGCTTACAGAAAACGGTGATGAAAATGCCACAATAACAATAGAAAACTCCACTTTCACAAACAATACAGCCCATCATATATGTAAAGAGACTGTTGCAACGACAATTATCAAAAATACGGCATATTATAACAATAGCTGTGATGAATTATATGAAGGCGGTGTTGAAAACATCAAGGCGTCCAACAATACATATATCGCTAATGGATTATTCTCACAGATTAACTGCGACAATCATTATATCTTTAATTATGATGAAGACATTCAAATTACCGGAATTGTAAAAACAAAGGATGTGTATAATACCACTGTCACAACGGGTAAGGTATATCTATATTTAAACGAGTCTATCTTGTCATTTTCAGAAGTTCATTCAAATTCATTCATGTTAAATATTACTGAAAATATCAAAAATTCACCAAATTTTAGAATAATTTTTGAAGATGTCCCAAATTACAAAAAAGCAAATGACAGCCTTACAATAGAAATCCTTTATCCTGAATATGACATTGGTGTTATCACAGATGAAAGTGTTGATTATGACACTCCATTTAATTATAGCGTCATAATTACAAATACCGGCAGGGGTAATGGAAAAAACGTCATAATAAATGAGGTGATTCCGGAGAATCTGGTTTACATCTCATCGGATAATGAAAACCTTAACAACAATTCATGGTTGATAGGAAACATTGAATCCAACGAGAGTAAAAACTTAACCGTAACCGTTAAAACTGTATCGGCAGAGGACATAAAGTTTAAGATCAATCTGATTGACTCCTTAAAAAATGAAAGTCTCGACTATAATAGAACAGTTATAGTGAAAAGTCCCGACATTAATTTGAATATATCGGATAATTGCGAGAACATAACGATAGCGGATAAGCTAAATCTAAACATCAGCATTGTCAATAACGGTAGCGGCAAAAGCGGAAATATGACTGTTAAAATCAATATGGATGGAACGGATATATACAAAAATGTGACAGATGCGATAAAAAGTAATGAAAGTCTATGCATCAGCTATGAATCGCTGATTAATAAGACCGGAAAATACAACATGACAATCATCATACACGATTATGTATTTAACGTTACTGTGAATAAAAGTTATGCACTTGATATCAAAAAACCTATCTTAATAGTTGACAATTCAAATGGACATGTAAATGATAGCATAAACCTAACAGCCCACATCATCAATTTAAATTCATTGGATAACGCAACTATTATATTCAAGGTAAACAGCTTAACCCTTAGAGATTATCAAATAATAACTGACGAATCGGACATTTGTTTAATTGACTTTAAAATTCCATCTGATTGGAAAAAAAGAAATTATACATTGGAAGTTAAATTTTATAAGAAGGGTCTTGAGAGTGTTTTGAGAAATACTTCCACAATCAATATCCTTAAACTTAACGTGTATTCGGTAGTGTATAACATAACAGGATTTCCCAAGGATAGGATAAACTTAAAAGCAATCATAACTGATGAAAGAAATCAAAGGGTAGATACGGGTATTGTAAGATTCAAAATCAATGGGATAACAATCAGACAGAATATCTATGTTAGAAATGGAGTTGCCTTACTGGAAGATTATGTTATTCCGGAAAATTACAAAGGACCAATATACAACTTATCGATGGTATATGGTGAAAACTGCCTATATCACTCAAACAGAAACACCTCGGTAATCATACTTGAAAAAGTCGAATCCGACATTGACATAACCAATACGACATTCATCAGAAGAGAAAACTTTACCGTATATGCACGCATCTACAGAAAGTCAAACAATGAGAGTGCATATGGTGGAAAAGCAATTGTGAAGATAAATCGAAAAACAGTATCGGATGTATTAGAGGTTACAAATGGCACAATCTCCTTTACTTATCCGAATATTCCTACAAGTCATATTGATTGCATTACCGTATGTTACCTGGGTAACGATATGTTGCTTGCAAAGAGAAAAACTGTGGGAATAAACAAATTCAATTACCGGTAAATGCGTTGACATTTACCCACTTAACCCCCCCTTATATATCTTAATTAACAAACGGAGGACAATTAGTATAATATAACAAGTTATACTAAACAATATTACAATAAAAATTA
>MUZY01000002.1:11687-14067 GCA_003266065.1 Methanosphaera sp. rholeuAM130 | reverse complement strand
CAAAAAGCAAATTAATTAAAAAAAGTATTTTTTTAGATATTTTTTAAAGCAAATAATCGAAATTTTTAAATGAGTTAATTATTAAGTAATCCTACATCAAAAATGCTTTAAAATTGTTAAAAAACTATTAAGTTTAAATATTATACAATCCATAATTATAAGTACAGACAAACATTAATGGAGATAAATATGATAATAGTAAACGCATCCCTAAAAGCAAAAGAAGATAAAATCGATGAAATAATTTCCGAAGCTGAAAAATTAATAGTAGCTTCAAGAGAACATGAAGGAAACATCACATATAACCTTTACAAAGATGTTTTAGACAACTCATTAACCTTCGTTGAAAAATGGGAGTCAAAAGAAGCCTTGGAAAAACATATGAAAACAGACGAATTCATAGCATTCGGTAATGACATTAAAGAATTTTTAACTGATGAACTGGACGTTACCGTTTATGTTGCAGAAGCCGTGACAGGAAATTAGATTATTGAAGAATACAACTTCAATAACCATTTTTTTTATTATTTATAAACAAAAGCTATTTTTTTTCAGAATGCCCTCACATCCAAACTTACTTTTCGAGAAGACCATTAAAGAACTCATTCAATATTCTCAATAATCATCTTCCTTTTAATTTCCCTGATTAACTGAGCTTTAATTTTATTGTTTTGAATGGGATCGGTTATGAAAAACTTCACGGTAACGTCAACCCCATATGGAGTAATGTTTTTCGGCAATATCAGATATTTAGGTTCCTTAAGTATCAAATCATTGTTGTCCAGTATCTTTTCCAGTTCCCCAATCTTTTCTTCCAAATCATAATCATTTCTAAGGTTTATCTGGAACGATTCCGGAAATACGCCGAACCGCGTGTAATTGATAAATGGTTTTGTGCTGAATACCACGTTTGGAATAGATATGTACCTTGTTTTATAGGTCAATTCCACCGATTTAAGTCCTATACGTTTTACCTTACCTAGCTGACCGTCAATTTCTATCAAGTCTCCGACCTTGAATTTCTTTTCAACTATGATGATGATTCCGGAGATTATATTGGATATGGTATCCTTCGCAGCCAGACTGATTACTACACTGGCCAAACCTAAACTGAGAATCAGACTTTGCAAATCTATACCCAATATCGAAAGTATTGCAACGAATATAAAAATTATCGTTATATAATGTACGATTGACACTAACCTTCTGATTGGCGTTTTTTCAAAGTTATCCGCATCGTCATATTTCAATAATGCCCTGACAATTATCTTCATAATCAATACAGGTATTAATACTGCTATTGCGATTTGAATTATCGTTGACAGATATGGAATTATTAAATCAAATGGTTGTGATATCATTCTGTTATCCCTTTTTTTAGTTTTAATGAATAATAATAATTTTTAATTATTAAATACATATATAGTTATAATATACTTTTTTAAGAATAATACTTATTTTTTTCTAAATCAATCAAAGAGGTAAAAATTAAATGGTTTTAAGAGAATTATTGGCACCCGCCGGTAACTATGACATATTGGTCGTGGCAATTAACGCCGGTGCAGATGCCGTTTATATAGCAGGTCATAGATATGGTGCCAGAGCATTTGCCCAAAACTTCACATCCGAGGAAATCGAAAAGGCAGTTCGTTATGCCCATCTTAACGGTGCAAGCATACATGTTACCGTAAACACACTATTCAACAGCAGCGAAATCCTTGAAGTACTGAAGTACGTTCAATTCCTGTATAGAAGTGGTGTTGATGCGGTTATTGTACAGGATATCGGACTTATCTATCTGCTCAAAAAGTACATACCTGAAATGGAAGTTCATTCATCCACACAGATGACCCTCCGCGATTACAACAGTATCCTATGGGCCAGGGATGAAGGAATCAAAAGGGTTATCTTACCTCGTGAGATGGAGATTGATGAAATAAGAAGTATTAGCGATAGGTTAAAAAAGGATAACGTCAAGATGGATTTGGAAGTCTTCGGTCATGGCTCCCTATGTTACTGCATATCAGGTGATTGCTATATGTCATCGTTCATATCCGGTCGCAGTGCAAATAGGGGAGCCTGTGCCCAGCCATGCAGATCCAATTATAAGTTAAGGTACAAAAACCACAGCATCAACAACGGTTGTTTGATATCCACCCATGATTTGTCAACATTCAGGCACGTAAAGGAAATATCGGATGCGGGCATTATCTCCCTTAAAATAGAAGGACGATTGAAATCCGAAGACTACGTGTCTACCGTCGTAAATGCCTATAGAACCATGATTGACAATATGAACAATGAGGATAATGATGAACTTGTAGAATCGCTGCAGGAAGAGCTTGATTTGACGTTCAACAGGTATTTTACCAACGGTTAT
>MUZY01000002.1:6048-11681 GCA_003266065.1 Methanosphaera sp. rholeuAM130 | reverse complement strand
GATACACTTGTCGATATTGAATTTGAAAACGACAATCATCCAACCCTCGTAAAGGGTGACGGCATCGGATTTAAACATAACAATCACATCAGAGGCATTTATCTGGACAAAATAATAGAACAGGACGACAATCATATCCTCATAGATACGACCCGTGACATTCGCGTCGGCTCCGAGGTATACATCAGCTACTCCAAAACGCTGCACGACAAACAGAAACAGTATAGAGAGGAACACATCAAATCAACCGTTCCAATCTCATTGGACATTTCATGCAACAAAAAGATGCAGATGGCAGTCAATGCAAGCTTTAAAGCAAACGGCAAAATCATCAGCTTCGGATATAAATCAGAACGCAAATTTGACAAGGCAATAAACAAACCCGTTACCGAAGAAATGATAGTTAATCAGATGTCCAAAACAGGTGATACTCCATTTTTGATTAAGAATATCCGTGTGAACGATTTTCCGGATAATCTTTTTATGCCTCTTGCCAAGATTAACAACATCAGAAGAAAAGTGTTGGAAATTGCCGGTGACAAACTGTTAAAATCATTCATTCCAGATGAGATTAAACAGGATGAAACCAGGAAAACCATCAAGAAACTTGCAAAGGAAAGTAAGAATAATGAATATGCCAACGAAAAAGCCACTTATGTTGGATTGAATGTATATGTGGATAATCTTGAACTGTTGACTATAGCAAACAGAAATCCGATAAACAGAATATACTTCGACGCTTCATACATCTACGACAATAAGGAGGATTACTTCGAAAACATAGAAGACCTTCTAAGACAGGCAGCTGGCATAGCATCCGATAAGGAAGTGGTATGGGTACTTTCGGCCTTCACGTCCGATGAGGACCTCGATAAGATTAAGAGGATTCATGAAAAACTAAGCGATGAAAATATCCACATATCAGTTATGGGAGATTCCCCTTCCCTTACAAGAAGCTTCCCGAACACCAACGTTTACGCATCACATAACCTTAACATATGGAACAACTACAGCGTTGCAATGCTTGAGAAGAACAACTTCAAGGCAGCCACCATTTCAAGTGAACTAAGCAAAGAGGAAATAGAGAATCTCGTAAGAAAATCCGGGGAATATGACACCAAACTGGAATTAATCGTACAGGGAAATCAGGAGATAATGGTATCCAAGGACGACTTCAGTAACTTAAAAGGTGGCTTCGACCTGGATATTGAAAGTGGGGAGTATGTCGTACTGGAAGATAAGGACAACAATAAAAAGTACAAGATTTACTTTGACTACAACAGACAGAGCCACTTTTTAAACAATGACATGCTGTGCTTAATCGATGAGATTGATGAGATTAAAAATATGGGAATAGAAAACATTGCATTGGACTGCAGATTCACAACCGCCAACTACATCAATAAGATTATAAACCTTTACATCCAACGGTTAAGGGATGAAAATCCAAGCAGAGTATACTCCGACAGCATTAAGGAAATTTCCTATTCAAAACTCAATAAGGGAAACTACATTAACAAAAGAGTTCTTGAAGACTTGAAAAGTCAGAAAAAAAGAAAGAAGAAAAGACAATGATTGAATTCCATTTTTTTCTTTAATCATGTTTTTTCATCAGCTTCCTGTATATGGATAATTCCACTATCTGATTTTTTTATACATTGTAATTATATTGTACTCACTGTTTTCCGATTTGGTTGACTTATAATAGTCAAAACCTTTCTTCAAATAGAACATGCAGCTTTCCACCAGTGAATCGGCCAGTATGTAATTGGTACCCTTTCGGAACCTTTTAACAATCCAGATTATGTCAGTCAATATCAAAGTACCCAAACCGTAGGTTCTGTACTTCTTACAGACATAAAAATAATCGATTTTAACGCATGAATATTCAGTATCGTTTAATATGAAATTATCATCCCTTAACGTGAATACGCCCAATAATTTGTTTTCATAAATAATGATAAAAATTTCATTATTCTTATTGTACTTATTGAATAAGTCTTCATTAAAGAAATCAATACTTTCTGAACATTCATATTTGTATATGACATCATATTGTTCTATTTTTAATACTTTACTTCTAGCTATTATTTCATACATTTTTCCATAAATAATTTAATTATAAATTATCCTCCGTTAATTTAATTCAGTCAATATGATATTATATTAAACATTGTATAAATATATTACTGATTTTTATAAAAAAAATAATTAATTATGGCAATGATTAAATATATGTATAAAAAAATAAAATATCGAAAAGTTTTTATTAAATATGATAAATAAATATTAAAGTATAAGGTTTTATGAAATACCAAAACCGTGACAAAAATATTTTTATAAAAAAATGGAATTTATAATTATTTAGGAGATAGGATTTTTTATGACATGTACCATTTTAGTTGGTGGACAATGGGGAGACGAAGGTAAGGGAAAATGCATCACTTACTTTTGTACCAAAGATAAACCGGATATCATTGCAAGAGCAGGAGTAGGACCAAATGCAGGTCATTCCGTTGAATTCAACGGCGACAAATATGCACTGAGGCTCACACCGTCAGGCTTTTTCAATGAAGATGCAAGATTATTAATAGGTGCCGGTGTACTGGTAAATCCTGAAGTATTCAAACACGAATTGGAATATCTTGAAAAATACAACACCGACGGCAGAACGTTCATGGATTCAAACTGTGCAATTATAACCGATAAACACACACAGGCAGATAAGGATTCATCATACCTATCCAAAAAAATAGGAACAACAGGTAGCGGATGTGGACCGGCAAACGCCGACAGAATAAACAGGACAATAGACTATGCAAAAGACGTAGACTGCCTAAAGGAATACATAACTGACGTACCGACAGAAGTAAATAAGGCACTTGATGAAGGAAAAGACGTATTCATCGAAGGTTCCCAAGGATTTGGACTGAGCCTATACTATGGAACATATCCATTTGTAACCAGCAAGGATACCTGTGCAAGTACGGCGGCAGCCGATGTAGGTGTTGGACCAACAAGAATCGATGAAGTAGTTGTAATCTTCAAAGCCTACACCACACGTGTAGGAGAAGGACCATTCCCAACAGAGATAAGCCCAGAAGAAGCAGAAGAAATGGGAATAGAAGAATATGGAGTAGTTACAGGACGTAAAAGAAGAGTAGGACTATTCGACAAGGAATATGCCAGACGCTCATGCATGATAAACGGTGCAACACAAGTAGCACTGACATGCATCGACAGACTATACCCAGAATGTTACCAAGCAAACAAATACGAAGACCTATCCAAAGAAGCACAGGAATACATTGCTGATATTGAAGAAAGCATAGGTGTACCTATAACGATTATATCAACCGGACCGGACTTAGCCGATACAATCGACCTGAGAGATGAAAAATTAAACTAATCTCCTTAAAATTTATTTTTTTTAAAACGATTTAACCACTATTTTTTTTAACAGTACTTATACCTTTTTAACAATGACTAAAAATCAGATAATCAGACATAAGGGATACTATGCGTTTTTCCAGCAGAATCGTCAAACCACCATTTGAGAAAAGAAGTATCGATTTGCAAGTTACAAGAGGATGCAGCCACAACAAGTGTAAGTTCTGTAACTATTACAGCAATGTATACTTCGAAATATCAAGCGACAATGAAATCATTGCTGATTTAAAAGAATTAGAAAAGAAAAAAGTATCATATCATCGTGTATGGTTACATTCGGCAGATTCATTTACATTGGACTGTGAAAAATTATACGGCATCTCAAAGATGATACGTGAACATTTACCTTACGTAAACAGTATCGGCTGTTATGCCCGAGTGGATAGTTTGAACAACAAAACAACTAAACAACTCGAAGAACTTAAAAATCATGGATTCAATTCCATTGTCTTCGGTGTGGAGTCCTGTGACGATTACTTACTAAAACAGATGAATAAGGGATACACCTCAAAGGACATAAATAAACAACTATCGAAGATGGATAAAGCTAATTTACAATACACCATCATTTTCTTAAATGGTCTGGGCGGTCATGGATATGGATTAAGTCACGCAATTAAAACTGCAGAACTATTCAACGGATTAAATCCGGAAAGAATCATGATTAACCGATTACGAGTACATGAAAACTCCCGGTTATACAACGATATTGAGAATAAAGAATTCAAAGAGGCCGGCGAAAAAGAGTGCATCAATGAGCTGATCGCATTTATCGACAAATTAGAAATAGATACATTCATCGACGCTACCAATAACAGCAATATAATCCCTTTTTTTGGAAAAACCAGTACCAAAAAGAGTATTATCAATAAGTTAAATATTGAATTGAAAAATTTATAAAAAAAAGAATTAAAGATGCTAATCTTTAGCATCCCTGTACATGTGTGCAAATTTAGGGTCGTATAGTTTGGATTTTTCCCCACTCTGTTGATCCAAGACGTCCCCTACAACTATCATTGCTGTTTTTGTAAATCCTGCATCATGTACCTTTTGTGCAATGTTTGTCAAGTCTCCACGGACAATTTCCTGATCCGGCCAGGTCGCCTTTTTGACTACTGCAACCGGTGTTTTTTCATCGTATTCCTTAAGCAGTTCATTTACCACATCATCTATCATGTGAATTCCAAGGAATATGCACATTGTAGCATTGTGCTGTGCCAGACTTGCCAGTGCCTCTTTGGATGGTTTTGGTGTTCTTCCTTCAGGTCTTGTTATGATGATTGTCTGTGAAACTTCAGGCAATGTCAACTGTGATTCAAGTGCAGCTGCCGTTCCAAACAAACTGCTTACACCAGGTATGATTGTGAAGTCTATACCAAGCGGCCTTAGCTGATTTATCTGTTCTGCTATGGCACCGTATATTGCAGGATCTCCAGTATGTACTCTTGCAATAATTTTATTTTCTTCATGGGCTGTTTTTATCACGTCAATTATTTCATCCAAGTCCATTTCGGCACTATCATATATCTTCGCGTCATCTTTTGCTATATCAAGTACTGCAGGGTTTACAAGACTGCCCGCGTAGATTATTACATCGGAGTTTTTTATTGCTTCTGCCCCTTTGACCGTAATCAGTTCAGGATCTCCCGGTCCTGCCCCGACAAATATTACTTTTCCTTTATAATCTTCAAAGTTCATTCCTATCGACCTTAATCTTTAATAATTTTTTACTAAGTATTAATTTTACTTTCATTAATTATATACTTTGTTTTAATAGTGATTGATATTGAATTAATATTTTTTAAGTATAATGCCACAAAATACCATGTATTAAATATTTAATAACCGTTTATAAACTATTTATTAAACCTGTTCAACGTATCCGTCATTATTCCGGACAGTATGAGTATTATCCCAATGGCTATTATTGCCCATCCCATTGCCTGATAGTATAAGTTAAATTCAAATATGCTCATTTTTAACGAGGATACTATCAGTATTCCAAAAAACAGTATGATAGAACCGGCTATTCCATAGAAGTATAATGGCCTGTTGAATCTCATTATTTCAAGTATTCTCATAAGAACACTTAACCCTTGTACAACGGGATTTTCTCTTGTTGTTTGAACATCATATCTTACTGATATTGGTACTTCCATGATTCTTAGATTGTTTTGTGAAGC
>MUZY01000002.1:0-5996 GCA_003266065.1 Methanosphaera sp. rholeuAM130 | reverse complement strand
GCTACATTTGTAGCCGTATCAAGAATTGTTTGACCTACCCTTCGATATGTAGGCGTGTTGTTGTCATGACCGTTTAGGTATCTGCTACCGTTTACAATATCCGCAAGATTATCCTCTATCGGTTTGATTACATCAGGTATTTCTGAAGGATTATGTTGTCCATCGGCATCTATTGTTACTATAATGTCATAGTCGGATGCGTATTCAAAGCCTGTCTTAAATGCAACACCCTTTCCTTTGTTTGTCTTGTGCTGCAAGACTGTTGCACCCGCAAGTTTGGATATTTGGGATGTCCTATCAGTACTACCATCATCTATAACTATGACCTCATCAGCATACCTTAAAGACAAAATGACCATACTACCTATAGCTACCTCTTCATTATATGCCGGCAATAATACAGCAACACTACTCATCGATTTTACAACTCCTTAAAAAATAAAAAATAATATTCCATATTATAAATATATTTAGTTGTTCAGACTATTATATTTTTTAACCCATAGTTAAGAATAAAATAGATTAATGATATAACTATTATTAATCGAATTTAAGTTGGGCATACACATGAATTGGAAGAATAAAAATGTATTGATCACAGGCATCAACGGCTTTGTAGGTTCTTACTTGGCTAAACGATTGATTGATGAAAACGTTAATGTTTATGGATTAATTAGAAATAGTTCAAAGGTTAACTCACCTAATTTAGTAAACAAAAACATTGAACGTAAATTTAATCCCATTATTGGAGATTTAACCGACGTCACATCAATATCCAATGCACTGTGCGAATCACGACCGGATTACATCTTTCACTTGGCGGCACAATCATTTGTACCAATTTCATTTAAAAACCCCAAACTTACATATGAAGTTAACGCTACGGGAACTTTGAATCTGCTTGAAGCAATTCGTCAAAATGAGTGCGAAGGCCGTATGATCTTTGCCGGTTCCGGTGACGAATACGGACTTGTAATCTCATCCAAGAAACAGTACCTGGAGATACAAAAGAAATACAGGAGCATATTCCCATCTATAGGAAATGAATTTGAGAGTGAATTGGCAATAAACGAAAACAATCCCCTAAGACCAATGAATCCATATGCAACCAGCAAGGTCAACGGTGAATTCCTGACTAGAAACTACTTCAATTCATACGACTTGGACTGCATCGTCGCCAGATGCTTCAATCATGAAGGGGCAGGCCGCGGAAAAGACTTCGTAACCAGCGTCATCACCAGCCAGGTAGCCGACATTATCAGCAACAAGACGGACACCATAAATATCGGAAACGTCAATGCCCTGCGTGATTGGACCCATATTGACGATATGATAGAATCATATTTGACGCTGGCACAAGATGCCGAAAGCGGTGAGGTATACAATCAGGGATCCATGCGTACAAATTCCATACTGTCATACATCTTGCTAAGTATCCAAGAGGCAGGATTTAACGTCAACAGAATCGAAACATTTAACGGCGATAAGAAGATATCGAATCCAACGGAAATCAACGAGGACAAATACTTTGACGTGCATTTCAAGAAAACAAAGGTTGACTCCATGTTCTTGGATGACGAATTGGAATACACCATTAAAGACAAGGGAATAAACGTCGATACGGATAACAAAGAAATCAGAATAGTCTTTAATCCGGAGCGTTTCAGACCGTCGGACGTTCCCATATTATTATCGGATACCGGTAAAATAGAAGCGATTGGCTTTAATAAAAAATATGAAGTTAGTAACATAATCAAGGATCAGTTAAATGACTACATGAAAATCAATGATTAATAATACAAAAATAATCTTTCAATACGATAACTAGAACCAAGGTGAAATATATGAACATATGCATTGTAACAGAGTACTTTCCACACAGCAATGACCTGGACATAAAGGGCGGCGTAGAGGTATGTGCTTTCAACGAGGCACATGAACTGTCAAAATACAATAACGTTACTGTCTTAACGTCAAAAGAGGACAATGAAAATGATGAATTCTACATCGATGACATTCACGTAATATGTTGCGGCAAAAAAAGGGGCTATGTTCAAAAGGGGTCTTTCATGAGCAGATTGAACTTCATGAGAGATTCATTGAATGTAGGCAGGAAACTTGATGACATTGACATGGTAATCGGATACAACTTCATAACATACCCAATAGCAGATAAGATTGCAAAGAAACACTCAATACCTTTGGTTGCACGTTATCATGACGTGTGGATTGGAAATTGGGTAAAGAATATGGGCATAACAGGATTATTCGGTGAAGTGCTTGAGAGGGATTTTCTTAAACAGGACATTGACCTGATACTGCCCGTCAGTGACTTTACGAAAAAGAATCTTCTGAAGTATGTGGATGAAAGCAAGGTAAAAACCATTCACAACATCGTTGACTTTCCAAGTGTTGAATCGGACAGTTACAAAAAACCTACAATAAGCTGTGTGGCACGGCTTGTCGAATATAAACGGGTTGAAGACCTTATTCGTGCGGTAAATATTGTAAAAAAAAGCATTCCCGACATACAATGCAAAATTATAGGTACCGGCCCACTTGAAGATGATTTGAAAGAATTGACAAAAGAGTTGAACCTCGAGGATAACGTGGAATTCCTGGGTTTTGTTGAAAAGCACGAGGACGTCATGAAAGTAGTCAATTCATCAAGGATATTCTGTCTTCCAAGTATTGTTGAAGGATTTGGCATTGTCGTAATAGAGGCATTGTCGCTTAAGACCCCCTTTGTGGCGGCAGAAATCGATCCTGTAGTGGAAGCCAGCGGCAAAAAAGGAGGATTGTTCTTCAAGCCAAAGGATTACAGGGGTTTAAGTGAATGTATCTTAAAGCTGTTGAATGACGAGAAGCTATATGAAAAGCTGCAAGAGGAGGGCTATGAACAATCCAAAAACTACACTAAAGAGGTCATCGGTAAAAAATTAAACGATGCAATCAATTCCATTGAAAAATAAAAATGCTTAAAATAAACACTGATTAATACAGACAAAACCCCTAAAAAAATTATCGGAGAATTGAAAAGAAAAAATGATTGAAATAATCATGCAAAAAATGTCAAAAAAAAGTTATTGATGGTATTATTCCAATCTATAATACCATTTCATCCACTCAGCCGTTTTTTTAATTCCCTCTTCGGGCTTTACCTTAGGATCATGTTTTAAGTCCCTAATTGATTTTGAAAAGTCTATGGTTTTTACTTTTGTCGTGAACGCTTCGGCTTCCTCATAGGTGACAAGTGAGTCATCACGGCCTGTCGCTTTAAGTACCAAGTCGGAGTAGTCCTTGATGTCCATTTCCCATTCCTGATTTCCGCCTATATTGTATGCTTCTCCTGCCTTGAAGTTATCAACTATATTGGCAAAGGTCTTAGCAGTATCTCCAACATAATCGATTATTCTTTTATGACCTTTAAATACAGTGTACGGCTGATTGTGTAAAGATAAGTATATGAATTTTGGTATGAATCCACGATATGGTGTGTAATGCTCTCCCGGACCGTAACAATTAACCGGCCTTACACGTACCGTTTCGGTTTCATGCATGGTTGCCGAGTTCATGCACATTAATTCACCGGCCCATTTGCTTATGGCATAGTCATTCATTTGATATGTGTCCTTTATTGGATTTTTTTCCATGACGTCCTCCGTCATGATTCCATCATAATCACCATATACTTCCGCTGATGAGAAGAATATCATTCTGAACTTATTTTTTTCCTGTAATCTGAGCATATTCTTTGTACCGATGACATTTGTCTGCCACAGATTCTCATAGTACGCTTCCCCATTCCATCTGCCATATTCTGCGGCCAAATGATATACATAGTCGAATGGACCTTCATCTTCAAAGGTTCTTTCCAGTTGTCTGTAATAACGTACATCCGTACGTACGTAATCGTCACGTTCGTTATTCAATAAATCTGCCGCTATAACTTCATGTCCCCGGCTTCTTAATTCATTTACGAGATTTGTTCCTATAAATCCTGCTCCACCGGTAACAAGTATCCTATTTGTTTCCATAAACTCCCTCTTAAAAATTTTATTGATTATACTTAGGTTTATCATTTTATATTATTAAAATTTGTTGAAAGGAATATTTATTTCAACAAAAAGATGCAAAGTAATTAGTAGAGAAAAATTAATCAGAACGAATTTTGGAGATTTTTAATATGTTTACTATCGGTTCACATTTATCTATTAATAAAGGTTTTGAAAATATAGGATTGGAAGCTTTGAGCATTGATGCCAACACATTTCAATTCTTCCCCAGAAGTCCCCGCGGCGGCAAGGCAAAGGAATTGGATTTGGATGACATTTCAAAATTTGAGGAGATTATGGACAACAGTTCAATTGATGTGATACTTGCCCACGCACCTTACGTAATCAATCTTGCCAGCAAATCAGAAAAAACCAGACAAAATGCATATGAATTGTTTGAAGACGATTTGAAACGATTAAGTTACCTTCCAAATAACATGTACAACTTTCATCCAGGAAGTCATGTGGGACAGGGAGCTGATAAGGGCATTGAGTTTATAAGCAATTCCTTGAATAATCTGATTACCGATGACTTGAAAACCACCATACTGCTTGAGACAATGGCCGGAAAAGGTACTGAGATTGGCAGGACATT
The DNA here is from genome assembly GCA_003266065.1 of Methanosphaera sp. rholeuAM130. GTDB lineage: Archaea > Methanobacteriota > Methanobacteria > Methanobacteriales > Methanobacteriaceae > Methanosphaera. The sequence continues at coordinate 1,346 of MUZY01000002.1, read as the reverse complement.
TGATGAATTACAATGTATCATTGACAGGGTCAATATGGATGAGAAAATAGGCGTTTGCCTTGATACATGTCATGTGTATGATGCTGGTTATGACATCGTAAATGATCTGGACGGCGTACTTGATGAATTCGATGATGTCATAGGGCTTGACAGGCTTAAGGCAATACATTTGAACGACAGCATGTATGGATTGAATAGCCATAAGGATAGGCATGAAAAGATTGGTGAAGGAAAAATCGGTTTGGATGCCATTTCTGATATCATTAACCATGAAAAGTTAAAGAAATTGCCCTTCTTCCTGGAAACACCCAATGACGTTGAAGGATATAAAGAGGAGATAAAATTACTGAGAGGATTATATGAAGATTAATCCATCCAATTCTATTTTTATTATTTTAACGATATCATGAATTAAATGGACATTAAGTTCAAAAACAAGTTAAATTATTTATAGCAAAACAAATATTATTACATCAAACTAAAACAATTATAATTTTTACATAACAGATATACATGCAATAATTAAAAAAGATAATGTTTAAAAAAAAAGTAGTGGATTATTTCTCAGATAAGTTCAAAATTAATGAAACAATACCATGAATCAAAATTATTATTGCCACCAATATCAACGCTTCACTACTATCCGTAAACCTAAGTACCAAATAACCGGTTGATGCACCATAGATGTAAAACAACGCAATCAATATCTCAAAGATATTTGTCAATATGCTTCCCCTATACCGTTTTGGAATAAAACCGTTGGATGCTGATTTATTCTGATTCCCATTATTTGAAGATAGGTTGTTGGAGTTGTCAATTGAAGCGTTTGATTGCATATTCGAATTGTTTAATAATGAATTCATATTATTTTCAGCTGATTTGTGAGCAGTTGGTTGACTTTTAATAAATGTTCTACCTATAACTTGAGTTGAATCATGATTAGAGTGATTGATTGAATTATCAACATTAACATTGCCATTATTGGAATTGAATTGTTGAAGACCATCAGCAGATATTGGTTGGCTATTTAACTCTTCAATCCTATCTTTAATTTCATTCAATACCTTTTTGCATGAATTTTTAGGAAGAGCTCCTATAACACCATCCAAATTACTTTCCTTACCGAAGTTACTTACCCATCCTTCCAGAATTATATTTTCTTCATCAAAGTAATATCGTATAAACTTAGGAGATTCAGTAACACCCAAGCCCTGTTTCCAGTAGTCTTCACCGTTTTTTTGAATGTGATCATATCGTTTGGAATCCAAAATTCCGTCAATAAGCTCTGAAGCCGTATTCCTATCATTACATTTTAATATGATTTGTGTTCTAGACATGAAAAAACC
>MUZY01000221.1:258-2163 GCA_003266065.1 Methanosphaera sp. rholeuAM130 | reverse complement strand
GGAAGCCAAGTAGTCAAAAGATCCAAAGCATTTGAAATGGATGTAATAGTATATGACCCATACATAAGCGAAGAGACTGCAAAAGAATTGGGAGTGGAAATCACAACGCTCGATGATTTAATCCAAAAGGCAGATGTAATGACCATACACGTACCATTGACACCTGAAACCAAAGGATTAATATCCAAAGAACAACTGGCAAAAATGAAGGATCATGCCATACTCCTAAACTGTGCCAGAGGTGGAATAATTAATGAAGCCGATTTATATGAAGCTTTAAAAGAAAGACCTGACATGAAAGCCGGTCTGGATGTGTATGAAGATGAACCATTAACGGACAGTCCACTGACAACGCTGGACAATGTAGTTCTCACACCACACATAGCGGCTTCAACAAAAGAAGCACAGCGTGATGCGGCAATTATCGTGGCAAAAGAGGTGAAAAACGTTCTAAATAATCAAACACCCACAAACGTATTGAACATGCCCCTCGTTGATTCCGAAACCTTTCAAACGTTGAAGCCATACTTCAAACTGGCCGATAAACTAGGTCAAATACTTGTTCAAACAACAACTCCAAACATTGAAGAACTAAACATCATTTATGGAGGAGAAGTATCCGGAAGATCCAAAGAACCTTTGACGAGAGAATTGTTGAAAGCGTTCCTAAACCCTATACTAACCGAACCGGTAAACTCCGTTAATGCCAAAGCAGTAGCCAAACAAAGAGGCATTGTTTTAACTGAAGGCGAAACGGACAACGAGAAATATGATGCACTGATGAAAGTCAACGTCAAATATGAAGACAAGCAAATGAACATCGAGGGTATCATCGAAAACAAGGAACCTAAAATCATTTCAATCGACCAATACAACCTGAACATGATTCCTGAAGGATACATGGGAATAATCTCATATATGGATTTACCGGGAACTATAGGAAAAATCGGCAAAATATTGGGTGACTATGAAATCAACATTGCAGAAATGCAGGTTGGCCGTAAAGAAGAAGGTGGAGAAGCCGTTATGGTTCTGAAAGTTGACTCCGAAATTGTCGACGATGCAGTATGCGAACTGTTGAAAGATGAAAAGATTTACACTGTTAAAGCCGTTAAAGTATAAACCCCCACAATTCTATTTTTTTTGAAATCAGGATTTTTTCAGTATCCTATTCTCATTTTAATCTAATTTTAATCGCATTTATCATTTGACTATTCATTATTCTCGTGAATGATAAGATGCAGAGAAATAATGTTTGATGTTTGTGTAATACATATCACTCCCAGTAAACCACATGTAAAGGATAAAGAGAATACATTAATGAGTCCTCAAAGCATATGTAAACTAAATGAGGACTATTACTAACTTCTCACACATCATAATCCAAACATAAATATACTTTCTGGTGGGGTTTCATGGTATAGTATTATATAACGAATTAAAAATTATATGTCGGTTTAAACAAGGTGAATAAGGATAAAAAGTGGATTTGATATCATATTTGTCCAATAAATAGATAATGTTTTATTATATTCTAAATAGATGCTTTAAAATGGTATTTTTTCTTCACTTTTTCTGAAGGTCATATAAACTATTTCACATTCATTATTATAAATTAAAAAGAGAATAAATAGTGATGGAATAGTTATTAGAACTTCCATCCTATTTTTTTGAGGTTTTGTTAATTGCTTGTAATTTATTTACTTTTTAAGCTTTTACAACAGTCATTGTCGTGTTGCTCTGTAATTTGTCATAGCCGGTAGCGGTAAATATTGCTTCAACTGTGTAGGTATTAGCCTTAAGATCACCAAGGTTATAGTCAACTGATACTTCACCGTTAGCGTCTACTTTGGCATAGATTACTTTACCGTTAGCATCTTTGACCGTTTTACCGTTGATTTTGAA
>MUZY01000221.1:0-227 GCA_003266065.1 Methanosphaera sp. rholeuAM130 | reverse complement strand
GTTTGTTTGTCGTATTTGCTTGATCCAGTATATACTGCGGTTATGTTAATGTCTTTTCCAGCCAAGGTTAATGGTACGTCATAGGTTGCTGTTGCTACACCATCAACTACTTTGGCATAGATTACTTTACCATTTTCATCTTTTAGCGTTTTACCGTTGACTTTAAAGGTTACTTTACCTGCTGTTACTGCATCTGCGTTTTCATCTTGTACGTTTGCTGTGATTGT
>MUZY01000065.1 GCA_003266065.1 Methanosphaera sp. rholeuAM130 | reverse complement strand
TTCATACTGTAGTGATGAGCCAATTTGATGTTCTCGTATTGCTTAGCACCGAAGTTGGCTCCAACAATAGATACCAGTGCCGTTGATATACCTATTATAGGCATAGTACCGAGACTTACCACCCTCCATCCGGTGGTATACACTGCTACCGCATCGGTTGATGCGACGGTAGTAAGTATTGTCGACAATACAGCCGTTAAGATAGCTGTCATAAGTAGCTCCAGACTTGCAGGTATTCCCACCTTCAGTATGTCGAACGTAATCTCACGACTGAAATGATAATTTGAAAGTGTAGGCTTTACGTATGTATCCTTCTTTATATAGAACCAGTATGCTATTATGACTATTACAAGGGTTGATGACAAGAGTGTAGCGATTGCCGCCCCCTTAACTCCAAGATTCAGAACGTAGATGAATATCGGATCTATTATGATGTTGAAGATNNGCTCCCATCATTTCAAGCAATGGATTCAATATTAAAACTAGCAGTACGGTTACCGCTAACGATATGACTATTGTGATAAATATTACATGTAATCCACCGTTGTCCGCCTTATGTTTGTTTTGTTGGCCGATATACTTTGCGATGGATGAGGTTGCACCTCCTCCAAGACCGTTTCCCAGTCCTACAAGTATGAGAAATAGCGGCGTGACAAATCCCACGCCTGCCAGTGCATCTGAACCCAGTCCTGCCACCCATGCCGCATCAGCCAGGTTGTAGATACTTACCAAAAGCATGGATATGATAAGCGGCACGCTCATTTTACGTACCGCCGTTCGTGGGTCTCCCAGTATTGTCTTTACTCCCTCTGTTTTTTCTTGTGTTATAAGTTCAGCCTCCCAAAAATATTTTATCCAAATCTCTTTCTATTACTTATTTATGACCTTCTTGGAATATTAATTTTGCTATTAACGCCCTTTTAATATTTCAGTATCAGATATCCAAAAGATTATACTTCATGAAATTCATATCAAATAATAGGAATGTCCCTTTGGAGGAGTAAACTAATATATAGGTGTGGATTAAAGATGAAGTGGCCGAGCAGAAAACTGGACGTATTGGATATCGGGGAGATTACGTCATTAAACAATGAGATATTGTCAGACAGAACAAATCATTACATGAAGCTCCTGCTTTTTAACCTGAGGGTAATGTTCAGGTATAATGATAATAGTCTTGACGAGTTTGTGGAGTTTTACCAGTACATTGAGGATATACTCTCCAATAACATTTTGGTGGATGATGAGGAGCTTAAGATATTGATATATAGGCTAACGGATTTGATAGTCAATATCGAGGACTATGACGTTACAGGAGATACCATTATATCGGAGTGTGTCTCGTATCTGTTGTCGTCATTGTATCTTGAGCTTGAAACATATAGATTGGTGGACCTGTACAACAGGGAGGACGATTATCAGAAGTATCTGGCTATACAGATTAAAAATCAGGTGGTGGAGTTTGACGTATTGATTGATATACTTAAAATTAGCGAGGACGAAAGGGTAAATGAAAGGGTTGAAGAGATATTGAACAACAATTATCCCTTTGAATATGCACGATACAAGGCAAGACGCGAGTATCTGGACTACTAGTTAGCTTGTTTGATGTGAACGTTTTAACTTTTGGCTTAAAAGGCTTTGAATCTATGCCGTCATCATTCAAGTCCCTGCAGTGTAGGATAGATTTTTATTCTCTGGATTCTGTTAACGTCCACATCATTAATGATTAGCCTCAGCGTGTCGAATCCAAGGTATAGTCTGGTGTTTATCCGGGTGGATTCCGTTGCTATTATATGATTGTTTTTGTCGTAACATGTTCCCGTTATCATGATTGTACTGTATCTGTCAGGATCTTTGATGTAGATTTCACCGACCACCTCTATTTTTCTGTCCGACTTCAATAGAATACTGGTATTGTCTATTTTCATACCTATTTTTCTTTCGATATCTGTCATGTTTTCAATGAATATCTGATTTGAAAGATTTCTTGGAATTTCAACGTCCATAAAGTCATCGGATTGTCCGCTGATATCGTCAAATGTGTCTTTTTGAATGATTTCGGGAAGAAGTATAATCATCGCCGTCTTATGGATATTCGGGTGGATTGATACGCTGAAGTCCACATGTTCGGTGTTGTCATTATTTTCCAATATCACTTCCCTGCGGTCAAGCTTATTTTGAAGCACGTCATAGCATATGATGGAGAGCTTATATTCCTCATGCATTTCATTCTGATTGAAGTGTGCCCTTCCGCTAATTTCTATCGGATTTTTGATGGATGTTATATCCACATCTATATCGCTGAACATTATTCCGATTGAATTTTCCAGCTTCTTGTTTCTTTTAATCTTTCTTTTCAAATCATTCTGCAGGTCTATGATGTGCTGCTTTTTGGGTGGATTGACGTTTCTTTCCTCTTCAAATATCGCTTCATCAGGCAACTTTGCCTCATTTACTTCCAGGTCGTGGAAGTTGCCGTCTCCCTCGTTTATGAAGCTTCCATCGATGTAATCGTCATTGATATATCTGGCGTCTTCGTGGTATGAGTTTTTTTCGATTGTCTTTGTAAATGGGTTGTCATCTATGTCCATGTATTCTGTAGCTTCGTTGTTGGAGTTTGACAGTTCATCGATAATGTCATCGGTAAAGTCATGATGTTTCGGCGTATGCGTATATCCATCGTCATGATTTACTGCTATGTAAAAGAACTCGCCGCAGTATACGCATCGTTCCTCATAGTTATAATTGTATTGTCCACATTTTTCACATTTTTGCATGGTAATCCCCTTCGAGTATATAATATATATGCAATGATTATATTATACTTTTCTAATATTATTCTTTATACACTATTTATTGTATGGATTATACTCTTTTTAAATCAATGCATGTCTGTGTATCTTATTGTTTATTGATATGCTGATATACTCCTTGAGATCGCTGAAGCTGTCTGTCCAGTCAAAGTATGATGCATACCCCGAGTACAGGTTGTTCAACAGCTTTGTCGGCATATTTTTGGGGGTGCATACGTCCTTTTTGTAGTCGTCATTGGTCGGAAGACATAATCCCAGTATCGGATTTTGGTGGGATAACCCGAATTCCAGTTCCCAGTCAACGTTTATGCTTCGGTATGTATCGGTACCTACAAGGACTATGAATATGTTCTCGTCATTTTCATTGTTCTTGTTCAATGTATCCATGTAGGTGTTGAAATTGTTTTTGATGTAATATTCCTGCGGTGATGATTTTATGGTGTAGTTTTCACCTATAATGTCATTCAAAAGATTCTTGAAGTATTCATCTATATGAAAATAGCTGATGTATATGTTGATATCATTTCTTTTCATTTTTATTTCCCTTTAATCCCTTAGTAGATATTATTCCTCGCTGTCCTCGTCGTCCTCGTTATGATATATCAACCTGTATTCAAGAGTCAACACGTCATCCTTTTCGATAGGACTGATTTTGAATATATCTCCATGATTTATTGAATATTCTCTTCTTATACTAGCCGGTAACGTTAAGTCAATGGAATTGCTACCATATCTCTGTCTAGCTTTTACTGTATAATTTTTCATGATACTGTGTATGTCCTTCATACTATATAAATCTATGTACATAAAATGTAAAAAATACTTTTTAAGTAAAAATGGTAAAAGATATATTATGTACATGAAATTACTTAAAAAATGGGAAGTCATGAATTAAAAGAAGAATGTTTTTTGGGGTTATGTTTACGGATATTGCTGTTTTAGCTATATGTGTATTATTTATCTATTAAATAAGTGATTTCGGGTGGTTATATAATTCATTACAATATATAATTAAATAATATTTAAAATATTTTATTTATATTAGTAATTTTTTAGTTGATATTTATGAATTATATAATTAATAATACTGATGTGAATAAGATCCCGATGAGGTTTTTGAAAAGGTTTTTGTTGTAAAATTTAAGCAACGGATGATAGGTGAAGCGTTTGATAAGTGGAATGCCATGTTGGATGATTTGAATGATTACTGTAACACTCATGGTTTAAGTGATTATTTTCATGAGGTAGTTATTATATATGAATGGTGAAATCATGAATGATATTACTAAAGAACCATCTTATCACCTGTATAAATTCACTTCAAAGTTGTATGATAATAAGGACACATTGCTTCAGTTATCTGATGGTGAACGTGCAAGTTTATGGGACTTTAATTAATAGATTTTATTATTCCACTTATTCTTTCTTTCTTTTTGGTTGGAGCAACAAGGAGAATCAATTAAGAATATTTCTTATTATGTGAATAGAAATCAAAGAATAAAGACAGGACATAAACAAGTTTTAGAAATACTTAAAGAAAAACAGTTATATTCTATTCATTCCCAGTTATTTCTATTAAAAAAGTTACGTGAAAAAGCAGATTACAAATTGTATCAAAGTTATCATGTAGGGAATTGATGGAAGCTAAAGATACTATGGATTATATTGTTGGATTTTGTACTGATGAACTATAAGATTAACCTAAGGGGATTAAAATCATGCTAGAAGAAGAAAAGTATATTGATAAAAATAATAAAAATACCGGGAGGAAATATCTTGCAGAAAGAAGAATTATTTGAAAATAACCTTATAAATGATACGTATCTAGTCGATTCATTAAGTTCAACAAAAAAAATAATTGATTGGACGATTTTTTGTGGTGTTTTCTATAGCAAATTGCTTTCATACAGTAAAGAAATGAACTGGCGAAGTGTTTTTGTTGAAGATAATCCGGATGGAATATTTCAAAAGATATTTGTTATTGAAATTAATGAACGAATTGTAGGGGATGTATCCAGGCGATTGGATGAAATTCTAGATGAACTTAATGAGTTCTGCAACGAAAATGATTATGGCGATTATTTTAAGGAAATATCATTCATTTTCAAAAGGTGATGACAAGGAAAATATCATTAGAGAGCGTATAGTGAATTATTTCAATGTTATGGGGTAAATGTATGGAAAAGACAGTAAAACTCCAAGATAAATTTATCATTAAAGTTTATTCAAATCCAACGCCATATTGGAAAGTTCTGTAAGGGGATGCTATTGGTGATATTTATTACAGACTTATTTATACTTTAAATATCAAATAGATTATATAAGCTTAGAGGAGTGTAATAATCATGTTATTTGTAGAGTATCCAAGATGTACGACATGCCGCAAGGCCAAAAAGTGGTTGGATGAACATAACGTTGAATATGTCGACCGTGACATAGTCAAGGACAACCCCCAGTACGATGAACTAAAAGAGTGGTATGAAAGAAGTGACCTGCCGCTGAAAAGGTTTTTCAATACCAGCGGTAAGATTTATCGTGAAAATAAATTGAAGGATAAGCTTCCTGATATGAGCGAGGATGAACAGCTGAAGCTTCTTTCGACAGACGGCATGCTGGTCAAAAGGCCGATAATTGTATGTGACGATTTTGTCCTGACGGGTTTTAAGGAGGCCGAATGGACGGAAAAACTGTTATAGAATTCTTATTTTTCACTTATCCTTTTTTTGCATTAGTTTCATGCTTTTCGATTACCTGTTTTTTTGATGATTTTTTATAATTCTTATCCGATTGCTGCCTTCAATTTTCATATATTATACCGTTTTTGTGACTACCTTTAAATAGTATGAAGTTAATACTAATATATAGATTTAGGCATACCTAAAATCATAGGAGGTATTTTTATGAATGAAACGCTGACACAGATATTGGTAGTACTCATAGCGGTAGTATTTATAGTGATATGTTTCTACGGAATGATTACTGTGATGATGTAATGCAAAATAAGTCATTTGACTAAAAAATAGGTGGAATTTAAAAGAATCTGTCCAAAGAGTACTTTGGATCGATTTCAACCTTAACAATCCTTTTATTAACCTCTTTAAACGGAACCCTAAACATCAGCATGAACTTTTTCTGAACGATAGTGCGGTTAATGAATCTTATCTTGTCCACATAGAATCCATACTTGACGATATCATAGTCAAGCGAATTTCTCTTGATGTCCACAATCTTGTTGAATTCCTCAACGTTGCCGCATTCCTCAATCGGGTTGTACCTGCCGTGGACCGTGTCAATCTGAGGATAAATCTCGTCATATTCGATAACGTCGATGTCGATAAGGATAACCCAGTCGCCGTAATAATAGCGGCATTGGGAAAAAGTTTCAAAGTACTTGTCGATAGGCTCACGTCTTGAATCAATAAGCTCCGGATCCAGTCTTTCAATCTCTTCAATCGTAAATTCAAAATCCTTGAATTTAAACTGATACTCATTTTCATGTTCAAATCCAAAGACTATCTGAATGATGTTATGCAATTGCTTGAATGTAATGCCATAGGGTATCTTCAGTTTTCTGCTGGTAACCGGATGCGAATCATTAATAGTTAATACAACTTCAAAGCCTACCATTTCTATCTCCTATATAATAGTATCTATTCCATACTTAATAACTCTTTATCTATTTTTACAAAAAATTATTAATACTTACGGTTAAATAATTAGAATATAACGCAGGAAGTTTTTATCATGAAAATATGTTTGTTTGGCTCTGGAAGTAATAAGGTTAATGAAAAGTACTTGAAAGAAGGATACGATTTGGGTGTTCAAATAGCCAAAAATAATCATTGTCTCGTCTTTGGCGGTGGAGCAAATGGCATGATGGGTTCTGTTGCACGAGGAGTATCTGACAATGACGGATTCGTAAGGGCAATCATACCTGATTGGATGACGGATTTTGAACCGCTCTATGATGAATGCGACGATATCATATATACCAAGTCCATGGACGAAAGAAAAAGGCTGTTTATTGAAAAATCCGATGCATTCATCACGGTAGCAGGTGGAATCGGTACGCTCGACGAACTCTTTGAAGCGATAACCTTGAAGAAACTGAGGATGCACAACAAGCCGATAGTAATCCTAAATACCTATAGCTTCTATGACCCGTTGATATTGATGCTTGAGGAAATGATACGGGAAAATACCATACCCGAGGATAATAGAAATATGGTAAAGGTAGTTAAATCCATCCCGGAAGCATTCGAGTATCTGGACGGATATGACTTTGAAAACGCGGATGAATACGGGATATGATTTTAAGTGTATATTACGGAAAATATCTGAATGATTTTAGGTATATGAAATAACGGATAGATGAAATGATTTTGCAAGGGGTATCTCCCATTTAAAATCAATACGGTGGTGATTGAATTGTCCGAAGGAATAAAGGAAACGGAACATACCAGAATAGAAGTGGATGATGAGAATAAATCAGAGATAGAAATGCTCTACTCATTCGGTGTTGTCCTATTTGAACATACCGTACTTAAAAACGACAGCTATGAATACAGCATATGCTATTTTGCACCAAGTGATGTATATGATATAGTGGTAATAGATAAGAAACATAACTTGCTATTAAAATATGAGACATGCCATCAATTAAATGAAAAGTATTCCGATTACTTCAATTTAATTAACGGTCAAAGAGCATTGGATGATGATGGTGATGAACTTGTTTGCAGAAGCCACAGCATCGAATACACATTATAGATTTGAAGAATTCTAACAGATAAGATATGGTCAACAACACGATAAAGGAGGAATTGGCAAAATGAACATAAAGGTATCTCTATTTGATTCAACGACGGATGACCTTGCAGTAGTAATAGATCAGCTCAGGGCAACCACAACGATAACCCTGGCCTTGGACAACTTCAGCACGGTAATACCTGTAAACGATATAGCCAAGGCACTTGAATTGAAGGATGAAAACACACTGCTTGCAGGAGAATTAAACTTAAATACCCTCGATGGATTTGAACTTACAAACTCGCCGCACCAGATACGGCAATACCATGCAGACAGGCTGGTGCTGCTTACGACAAACGGAACACGGGTACTTGAAAACGTCAAAGAAAGAAATGAGAAAATCAAGGTACTGGTAGGATCTATGATAAACGCAAATGCAGTTGCAAAAAAGGCATTGAGCTTGGCCGAAGACGAAATAGAACTGGTGATGGCGGGAAGAAGACAATCCTTCAACATCGAGGATGCACTCGCAGCAGGCATAATAACTGCCGAAATCATAAAGGAAGCCAAAAAGATGAACATCGAATTGACATTGGACGAATCGGCACAGGCCGCCATGCTTTTGGCTCAAGATCACAGGAAATCTCAAAAGCTCATATATGACTCATGGGGCGGATGCAAGCTAAGAAAATTGGGGCTGGAGGAAGACGTGAAACTCTGCATGCAGATAAACCGGACGGATAACGTGGGAATATACGAGAATAACAAAATAAGGTTAATGGTTGATTAAGGATATCAAAGATATCCTCCGGTAAAATAATAAACTTGGAAGAATTGATAATGAAACTAAAAATACAAACGCTTATAATCATTGTCCTGCTGATGATTTCAACGGTAAACGCCACAAGCGTATTTCTGACCTCCGACAGCATATCAAATACGGACAATGACCTGGACATGCTCAATTCGATAAAAAACTATGTCGAAGAGTTATCCAACGGTGAAATAACCGTCACGATAGATTCACAGGCACCGAGTCCGGGGGAGGGAACACGTCTAATAGAATCAAACTATGACGTGGGAGTAAACGTGGCAAATCCATGTGCAGGAAACCTGCTGATACTGGCTAAATATGCTGTTGACAGTGATAAACAAATCATATTCGTAAACACGGGGGATTTTGACTTGAACGGAAGTGATGCATATATCAGGAGGGCATGGGACGACAACTACTCAAACAAGATATTCGCGGGAATAAACAGTCCCGGCAAATACCTGCGGGATGCCGGAATAGAATATGTTCAACCCCTGCAGCAGTACCCTGATGCAGCCCATAAGGGAACATACTCCCAGTCAAATGATGAAGTAAACAGGTATATAGCCGGAGAGATAATTGAAAAGATAAAAAACACTAAAAATGACAAGGCATATGACAGCAATCTGGTAGTAACCCATAATCTTGACGTATCCGAGATGGCAAAGGCAAGCGAGCAAATAGCCGGCAGTAAAGATTCATCATATAATGATACATACAATGGATATACGGCAGCTGAGGTATTGTACTTGACTTCAAGCTATCTCAACGGTAACGGACTGGAAAGTCCCGCCGGCTATGACGAACCTTCAAATCCATGGACTTACTCCCTGTTTGCAAAGGATGAATATTCGATATCCGATTATATGAAAATGGCAGGCATCGTAAAAAATTACATGGATGAAAACAACAGGGCTCCGGATTATATCCAATATGATGGGGCATACATTGCATATCCCGATTTGTTGAGTACCTTTGCAGTAATTACTGAAAATCATACGGATGCAAGCAGTATGGACTTTGATGGAAGTTACTGTCTTGAAAAACAGAATCATTCATTTATCATTGACATGATGCCCTTTGCCGCGGTATTATTCGCTTTAGTAGTTGCATTGGCAATACTTCGCAGAGTACTCAGATTCAAACGTAGAAGATAACACATATTCCCTTTTCTATTTTTTAATGCTTTTTTAAAAATCATTTTTTCAATTTTCTACTCTTTCCTTAATTCTCCAATATTATCTTCCTTTCTTGGGATAATAATATGTTATAATCCTATCCATACTTTTTAATACATCCAAGGATATAAATGTATATTATCTAAACTAAATTTGGAGGGAATAATTTGTGGATGCGGTAAGTATAATTAAGGATTCACTAAGATACGCAATCTCGGATATTAGACAATTGCTTATTCTATCCGTACCGTTAATTATTTTAATGCTCTATGGCATGGTATCGCTTTTTTTTATAGATTTGAATAACTATGCGATCATATCAATAATATATATAATATTGGGTGTGGTAATTGTATTATTCTATTCCGGATTGATGCTCAACGTCATTAAGCAGACTGTTAACCTAAATCATGGAATGCCACAGATTAACCTGAAGCTATTTCTCTTTGACGGTCTCAAATATATTGTCATCGAATTTCTGATGGTGGGCATAGTATCAATCATATTGATGTTTTTATCCGAATACGTGAAACTCTACCCAGATTTTGCATGGATCATATTTGTATTCATGATAATATTTGCGATACTCAGCATTTACTTGGGGATATTGAATGTCGTAGCCAGCGGTAAACTTGCACAGACAAACAGCTTAGCCGATGCCTTAAGCTTTTCCACATTAACGGAAATGGCTGACAGGATAGGTAAGCTAAAAATATATGTGACGCTGCTTTTTGCAGGGATAGTAACTGGTATACTGTCATTTTTTAGCCTTTTGACGGCTATACCGATTATCGGACTTGTAATTTTCGCAGTCATCATAACGATTATGGTCTTGTTCAATGGACGAGTGATGGGATTGCTCTATAACGAGAGATATCTGAAGGAAAACAATGTTTTGTCCGAGTCAGAAGATGACAGTGAAAATGCCGGTGATTTGGATGGCAGAGGGGTATTCGCTGACAAATCCGGTAAATATCAGTACAGTAGAAATGGGGAGTCCGGCTATGTATCACACGATACCTTCGAGGAATACATTGAAAAATCGGAACAGGAGGATTTGACAAGAAATCACCTTATCCGGTGCTCCAAGTGCGGACATTCAAATCCGAACTTTATCGACTTATGTTTAAATTGTGGAGAAAAACTTTAAACTCCACGCTACTTTTTTTTCATATTTTTTTGGGATTCAACATTTTTATATCTTCGTTTTTCTATTTCCGGTTCCCCATGGGCAGACCTTTACGCATAACCCACACAGTCTTGGCCGTTTCATTTTTTCCAGTTTGTCAAAGTATCCGCTGCACTTGAATGCATCGTAGCGTACACTTCTTGGATCTTCGGGTCGGAATTCGACGTCATTGAATGCATGTGATGGACAGATGTCGACGCATAACCTGCACGTACTGCATTGGGGACTTGTCGGATTGTTTTTGACCTCCAGGTTATATTCGGTAAGTACTGTAGCCCATCGAATTCTTGGACCATATTGGGGTGTAATTAATAGGCAGCTTTTTCCAATCCATCCCAGACCTGCAAGGTTTGCAATCATTTTATGTGAGAGTTCACCGTGTAATTTTCCATCCGGCAGTATGTATGATGCATTGACGCTTTTTGCCTTGAATCCTTCATTTTTGATTATTTCCTCCAGTTTTTTTGTTATGCCGTTTAGTTTATTGTTTATGCGAGTGTATGCATCTCTATACTCCAGTTCACCCTCGAAAGTTATAATGTTTTCCATTATCTCATCGGGGATTTTGATTCCTATTACTATGGCATGGGAGTATCCTTTAAGGTCGTCTGATACATAGTTTTGGTAGTCTTCAATTGATGCAAAACCATGAAGTGTGGTATTGTCTTTGCATATTTTGTTTATCTTATCTTTCAGTGTCATATTATCCTCTTTTCTTTTCTATGGATTTTCCACTCTGTATTATTTTTATATGCTTAAGTTATTACCTTTATTTATTATTTCATTTGTTGTAAGTCTTTTTTTCCTTGTTATATTCATTTGTATCTGGAATGCTTATATCTTTTTTGCCTACGGATAATATTATGGTATTTTTTTGCTTGTTTTAGGGGTGTTGTTTATTGTTTTGTTTTCAATGATTTGGGTGAAGTTTTTTTAAAATTTTATCCAATCGTTTTTTTGAGAATGCTCATTTCTTTTTGGTTGCTTTTTTCCTTTTATCGTTTTCAATCGTTTTCATGATGACATTTTTTTGGGTAACCTTTATATACTATGGGTGCCATAATAATAATTATACCTATAGGGGTATAGGTATATAACATAAATTCAAAAAAAACCAAGTTTAAAAATATTATCCTATTTAAAAAAAATCTAATTGGTAATTGGCCAAGTAAAAAAAATCACTAATTAAACTCCATAAAAATCATAACTCCTATGATTAAAAAACATGTGATAAAAACACAAATTGAAAAATGAACATACTTTAATAATAAAAAATCACTCTAAAAATACATATTAGATGTGTGTGGGGAACATGGAAAGTATTGAACTACCTATTTAGCAATGCTTTTCATGTAAAAATATTCATTTTAAATAAGATCCATTGATAAGATGAAAAAACATCTTTCATTTAACTTTTTTTTAGACATCGTTATTATAAATCTTTTACCAATGGTTATGGTGAACCTTTTCTTGATCATACTTATCCAAAACATTGGATTTATCCTTGGCATAACCCAATGCAATCAAGCTGAACGGAACTATATTCTCGGGCAAATCAAAATAATCTCTCAAGTATTCACATCTTTTCTTTACTGGATAAATGCCCGTCCAGACGCTGCCGATGCCAAGAGCATGACCGGCAAGCAATACGTTTTGTGTAGCCGCACTGCAGTCCTGGGTCCAAAACTCCTCATGATTCTTGATGGTCTTATTCATATCGCCGCAAACGATTATACCCGCCGTGGCAGTCTTGAACATGGAGGCGTATTCATGAACGTCTACCATATCCCTTAGCGTATCCTCATCATCAATTACAATAAAATGCCATGGCTGCAGGTTACAGGCAGACGGAGCACAAAATGCCGATTGGATAATCCTCTCCAAATCATCTTTGCTGATTTTCCTGTCATCAAATACTCTTGTACTGCATCTTGTGTTAATCGAATTCAATATCAAATCGCTGTT
>MUZY01000163.1:8963-13586 GCA_003266065.1 Methanosphaera sp. rholeuAM130 | reverse complement strand
AGTTATGAAAAAAAGAATTAATTAATAAATAATAAGTATTATTTAAAAGCTTTGGTAACGGCATCCTTGAATTCGGTGGCCTCTTGCTTAATGGTCTCGGATGCTGTTTTAATGGATTCCCTTGGATTAGGACTGTTTACTTCAAATTCCGGTTGACCTACCAACGGATGGGTAATATCATATGCGGCGGCAGTTACTTCATCCTGTGACATTAACCTTTTTCTTAATATGTTACATATTGTGTGACTTTCACCGGTTACTTCAAATACTAATCTATTGTCCTGTTCTTCTACTACTTTCATTCTTTTAATCCTCCATAATTTACTGATATCTTACGCGTATCTTTTTGTCCACATTCACATTCAAGCTTATGTGTTTTTCCATTTAATTTCATGAATTTACGACAATTAACGCACATTGCTTTTATTACACCCAAATCATTGTTAGATGTACTAAGTTCAACATAATCCGTGCTGTATACATTGGCAACTCTTGCCTTGATGATGTCCCCTATCTTAAAGAGATAATGTAACGTTTGAACGTATTCGTTCGTCGCCTTGGAAATATGTATATATCCCTTATATCCGGCAATCAAATCCCTATCATTACCTATGATTTTTTTAATGGTCACAAGTGCTTTAGTTGATTTAACCTCGGTTACATAACCTATTACCAAATCGTTTTTGTTTAACGCTTTTGGTGCATTATCCGCCTTGATAGATATTGACTTGTTTTTTTCATCAATTATTATTCTACCGGTTATGCTGGCCTTAATATACCCATCGTCGACATATGTCCAATCTGATGGAACATACTCCTCATAGGCACACAACACCTCTCCGGGAAATACGTATTCATTTTCTTCATGATTCATAATTTCAACCTTAAAATAAAGGAATATAAATCTAACTTTTCAACAATTGATATTATATTAATATTTGGATTTCATCAATTATAAAGATTTGGTAAAAAAACGTTCATTTCAAAAAGCATATAAAAAAAATTAAAATATAAGGATTATCAATAGAAATAGTTAAAAGCTGTCAAAACCAAAAAATAAATGATTATATTAGTGCCATAACTATCTAAGCGATAATGATATGTTCTATAACTGTTGGTCATGGATTATTATTTCATCCATCATATAATCATCCCAATCCCTTAAACCGAGAACTATCTCCAACTCCTGCGGTGTTATGACCGGCTTTTTATACATAGCACTATCGTCTATTGCTATTCTGGGACAGGCCGTCATTACATATGCATCCAAATCAAATGGAAGCAACCTGTCAGGACTGACAAAGTCCATATTAAGAATCTGTGCATCAAATCCGTGTTTTTTAATTAACTTCTTAAGTTCGAAGGCCAAGTTAAATCGCAGCTGACCCTTCTTTGATGAAATTATTATACCAAAGCTTTTAGCCTCCTTTGCCTTGGTTATCCGGGCAAATCTTATCCGCAGTATCCTGTCATAAAATTCTTCAATATCACGTGATTTCCCTGTAAACGGATCTGCAAGTATAACTTTTTTCTTGGTAAACAACCGCACCCCGAGTGCATGAAAATCTCCACTGCCCACATATATTATCTCATCGACGTCAAGATTCTTTATGGATGTGAAGTTACATCCGAGCACTTGGGCAATGGACGTGCCTTTTCCGCTGTCAACCTTCACTTTATATCCATGGGATTGGATAACTTCCTTCATTTGATTAAGTTTATGCATATGCTGTGCCGTTGTTATAATCCCCACGGTAGCAGTTGATTCGTCCAATCCGTTTAAAGCATCTTCAATTGGA
The DNA here is from genome assembly GCA_003266065.1 of Methanosphaera sp. rholeuAM130. Classification (GTDB taxonomy): domain Archaea; phylum Methanobacteriota; class Methanobacteria; order Methanobacteriales; family Methanobacteriaceae; genus Methanosphaera. The sequence goes on along the minus strand of MUZY01000163.1, from coordinate 11,787 downwards.
GCTACTATGTCGCTGCTACTTGATGCTTCAATAAACAAAACCGGGCAGTCAGTCTTGATTGGAAGGGGAGTGTGTGCAAAATGAACCACCAGATCAATATGATGATTGACCTTATTATCCGCCAAGTCGCATGCCCCAAAACATGGATCTGCATCGATGATAATATTGACGTCGGGTTTGACTTGCTCAATACTATTGGAGACATCGATGGCATCTGTCTTTAATCCTTCGGGAAATTGAAGAATGATATTCTCGGCATCCAATCTTTCAATCTCGGATTTTATCTCTTCAATTTTATAATCATAATCGATTACCGGCATTATTCTACCCCTACTTGTCGATTATTGTTACTTTTCCATCCACCATCTTCATCTTAACCAATGTTTCGAGCTTATGGTTAGTATTTTTTTCAACTATAATCCTACCGTCATCCTTTTCAATAGGAACTATTATATGGATAAGATTAACACCTATTTCATCAAGAGCATGAATGACACTGGTTAACGTTCCGCCTGTGCTGACAACATCATCTATCAAGAGAATATTATCCTCCTTTTTCAATCCGTTGATAAACAATTCACTCTTACCGTAACCGGTTTTTTGATGAACCTGCCTTTCACCTTCCAATCCATATGACCTTTTTCTGATAATGACGAATGGTATCCCAGTTTTCAAGGATAACGCCGTGGCCAGTGGTATTCCCATTGATTCTACTCCGACAATCTTCTCCACATTACTTAAGTCGAAATTATCGATAATATAATCCATTATACTGTCTATTAATTTGGCTTCAACCAATGGCACACCATCACTTATTGGATGTACAAAATAAAAATAATCTCCTTTTTTGACAACGGGACATTCCAGTAACGATTTTTCTAATTCACTTAACATTGGACATACTCCTAAAAATTCACTAATATGATTATAAATATTACCTTTATAAAATTAATAATTTACTAACTGAAAAATATCCCATTATATCATGATGAAATCCGGCCACCTAAGAAAAGGACAAAACCACCGAATATATTGACAGATTCCCCAGAAAATGTCAATTAAAGAAAATAGAAAATACAACCCCAAAAGGGATATCGGTTACAATTAACTAAAAGATAAATGTAAATAGCAACAAAAAAAGATATAATAGAATATAGTTGATGAAGAATTGTAAACTCAATAATCAAAATGGGATTGGGAAAAAATTATGACTAAAGGTAATGAAGAATACTGGGATGTGAAACTAAACATTAAAACCAGCGTATATGACTATAGCCAAGAGGACTATCAGAACTATGGCTATGATCCAACGCCATATGTGGTCTTGGAGGAACTTGTAAAACTAAACATATTAAAAAAGGATGACGTAATAGTTGATTATGGCTGTGGAAAGGGAAGAATCGGTTTTTTCCTGCACAATCAAGTCGGATGCAGGACAATAGGTGTGGATCATAACAAAAGACTGATTAAAAAGGCCAACAACAATCTGGAAAATTATGGCCAAACTGATGACATTCAATTTATTTACTCCAAAGCCGAAGAGTACGTGCCAGATAAAGCCAATCGATTTTACTTTTTCAACCCATTTTCCAGCAAAATATTTAGACAGGTACTTAGAAGAATAGAAGAATCAAACAATAGAAATCCAAGGGATATTTTAATCTTCTTTTACTATTCAACCATCGAATACAAAATGTACCTGCCGACAGAGAAAAGATTGGAATTGATTCACTCGATTGAATTTGGCAAAGAGACCATAAATGATGTAAATCCTGCCAGATTGGATGTTTTCAGACTCAAATAGAGTTATCCGGAATAATTCGACTACAAGAATAAGGATATGGAAGATTGCTCTGGGCATATGATTAACTATAAATTAGAAAAAAATATAAAAGAAAAATTTTATTAAATATCTAGAACTAATATACTATACAGTTATAGACTAACAACATAAAAAGAAGACAAATAATATTAATTAATTAATCATTAACTAAACAGGAGGTTAAGCGATGCTTGAAGGATTAAGTGACAGCCTAACAAATACCATGAAAAAATTAGCTGGAATGTCAGTTATTGATAAAAAAACAATCAAAGAAATAAATAAGGATATTCAAAAGGCACTCATACAATCGGATGTAAACATTAAAGTTGTATTTGCATTATCCAAGAAAATAGAAAAAAGAGCCTTGGAAGAAGAACTGCCTAAGGGATTGAGTCCTAAAGAACATGTGATGCGAATTGTATACCAGGAACTGGTAAATCTGATTGGTGAAAAACCGGAAAAACTCGAAATTACCCACAAGCCATACATAATAATGATGCTTGGACTGCAAGGTAGTGGTAAAACCACTACAACTGCAAAGTTAGCAAGACACCTTAAGAAAAAAGGATATAAGTCCGCCATAATATGTACAGATACGTGGCGACCGGCCGCTTATGAACAGCTCAAACAATTGACCGAACCGTTGGACGTGCCTGTATTTGGAGATCCCGAAAACAAGGATGCCATTGACTTGGCCAAAAAAGGACTTGAACAATGCGAATCAAAATATGACGTGATACTTGTAGATACGGCAGGTCGTCACAAGGAAGAGCAGGAATTGCTCGATGAAATGAGCCAATTAAGTCAAGTTGTAAAACCAGATGAGGTAATATTGGTTATCGACGGTACTATCGGTCAGCAGGCACGTAGCCAAGCGGAAACATTTAAACAAACAACCGATATCGGTTCAATCATTGTAAGCAAATTGGACGGTTCTGCAAAAGGTGGGGGTGCATTGTCAGCGGTAGCTGAAATCAGGGCTCCAATCAAATTCATCGGTAC
>MUZY01000163.1:0-8846 GCA_003266065.1 Methanosphaera sp. rholeuAM130 | reverse complement strand
TTAGGTAATCAATTGCCTGCAAACGCGTCAAAAATTACCGAAGAAAAACTGGGAATGTATAAAATATTGATGCAGTCAATGACCGATTATGAACTGGAAAATCCCGAAGTAATCAAAAAGTCAAGAATACAGCGTATCAGCCGTGGTGCCGGACTGACAAACGATGACGTCAAGGATTTGCTTAGATACCATTCAATAACCAAAAAGGCACTTAAGGGAATGGGACAGCGTAATATGGGTGGAACGATGGGTAAACTCATGAGACACATGACCAGATAACCTCCCATACAACTATTTTTTTAAAGATACTATGTTTAATAAAGCTTCCTAAATTACGTCCAAACTGTAATTAAAGAAGTATTATAACCTATTTTTTAATATTGCAAAAAAGATTGTTTTAAAAAAGGGTAAAGATATCGAAAAAGTTAAATGTCCAATCCTTCATAGTCTGATATTATCTTCTCCACCCTTTTTTCATATGTATGACTTTTTATCAAGTCAGGATTTACCGATTCTATTTTTAATGCTTCCCGTATCTTATCCTCCAACTGTTCCGGAGTATCATAGTATACAACGGCTTCCGGAAACAGGTCTTCTATGCCCTTTACGTGATCGGTGAGCACTACAGTACCGCATGCTATTGCATCAAATATCCTGTTTGATATAAATCCACGTTCCCTCATGTCATCCCAGTGATCGTTGAGAAGTACCTTTGTGGATGAATATGCCTTGTAGAGCTCGTCATTATCTATATACTCGCCCTTCAAGTATTTTTCATCAATGATTGACTCCCACATCGCACCGTATACGTCAAGCTTGTGCTTTGTTGGAAGCAAATCCTTTAAAATCTTTCGATATACCATTCTGGAGTTACCTACAAACAACAGTTCGGTGTCATAGCTTGCATCATATTCCTCCTTGAACTTGGTATCATCGGTACATTGAAGTAGGCTTTCCACGTCAACATCCAATAGTTCCTTTAATTTACTTGTCCAATATGTTGATGCTACATATACCTTGTCGAAGCTATTGTATTCGCCCAGTGTTATGTCATCCGGGTGAGATATATTCCACATTACATTATAATGCTGGGACTTTGGAGTGTATACGGATAATCCGCGAAGTACCAATATAATATCGTATAATCCGTCATTCAGATTATCCCAGTCGTCGAGCAGTTGTATTTTGGAGTAGTATGACTTTTTATTGAATTCTCGTTGCAGGTTTCTTCCGAAGAAATAATCACCCCATTCAAACTTGTTCTTGCTTCTTGGTATCGGTGCCTTGATTAGTACTTTAGGATGACTGACATAATCCGTCAGTATTGAAATTAAAGTGTTTGCCCTGATGTCATAAGTATGATTGTCAAGAACTATATCCTGCAACTTAGCTACCAACTCGTCACGCTTATCCTTATTTTGCATGTAATAGTCTATTTGTTTGTTCAACTCCTCTTTGGAGTGATATTCAGGCAGAAGTCCATTGAACAGCTCTTTGTTTCCCAGCGTACCGTTTGTTATTACCAGTTTTCCTGATGCTATTGCATCGAATACACGGCTATTTACTGAACCGTATTCCTTTGTCACATGATTTGCATCGTCTATTACTATTTCTGTAGATGCATATAGCTGCGGCATTTGGCTAAAGTTTATAAAACCTTTATGATACTTTCTTAAATGTGGCAGCTTCTCCCAATTGGCACCATAGAGACTAAATGCATATTCCAGGTCATCCGGACTCAAACAGCTTATTATATCCCTATCTGCATTCCAGAAACTGCCGGTGAAGCAATAGTCACATCTGTATTCATCGACGGCTTCCATATTTGTATTGAACATTGAAGTATCCGTAGCTATTGGAAAGAGGATGGGATTAAAACCTGTGTGCTGTCTTATGTAATCTATGGCTTTTTGGCTTGATGCCATTATCAGGTCAAAGTCTTCAAAGAAGTCCTGCTCTACCCATCTTTCAATCCAGTTTCTTACCCATGCAATCTTAATGAGCATGGTGTTATCGGATTTGATTTGGTTAATGTCATATTTGTCCAATAGGGATATGACTACGTCAATATCGCCGTCCACATCATAGGCCGAATTTTCATATTCATTATGATCTATTGCAAGAAACTGAGTGGTATAACCCAACTTAACTAGACTATCTGATAATCCAAGTGCCGTGAAGTAGTCACCAGCCTGAACATTTTTTCCACTTTGTGATACGACCAGTCCCACTTTCAGCGGACTGTCAGTAAACAGCTTGTTTTTATACAACTTATCAAGGAATACCTCCCGTTTAAGCCACGTATTCCATTTTCTGGTAAATACTTCCTTATTTTTAATTCTGCGGTTTTTGACTATTTCCTTTTCATTCGATTCCTGCGTACCGAATTCGTAATGGAAGAGGACTGATTTTGGATTATAATAGTTTCTATATCCTTTCCTATACAGTTTAAGGCATAAGTCAACATCCTCAAATCCATATTCATAATCGTTGTCAAATCCGCCAACCTCTTCATACTTATTCTTTTCTACAAGAAGCGTTGCAGCAGTGACGGCCACCCTTTCCTTTGGCGTGTTGTCTTCAAATTCATACGGCATACCATTATCCTTATTGTATGGTCGCACATAACCGTTCTTTTGCTTGAATACTATTCCGGCATGTTGAATCGTGAAAGATTTTTCAATATTATATACCGATGAGGATGCATCAGGATATATTAGTTTTGAACCTACCGCTCCAATATTTTCATCGGATAATGCTGTGTCCATCAAGTGATTTAACCATCCGGGACATGTTTCCATGTCATTGTTCAAGAAAAGCAAATATTTACCGTTGGATACTTCTACCGCCTGATTGTTTGCATATGAAAAGCTCCTGTTAACCTCATTTCTTATCAGTCTTATCGGCAATTCGTCATGAGATTCTATCACTTCTATTGAGTCGTCACTGGAGTTATTGTCTACTATAATCATCTCATAGTTAGGATAAGTTGTCCTTTGCTTGAATGTCCCTAAAAGTCTTCTCAAGTGATGTGCCCCATCCCTATTTAATAATATAATAGATACCATTGGAGATGTACGGTCATATTTAGTATATCCGAACTCACTAGTCTTTTCATAAATCTCATTTTCATAGTACTGGTTGTCCCTGTTTACGATATGGCTTATCGTTCTTCCACGTCCCTCTTTCTTGCCAACGGTAATATAGTGAAACAATGGATTTAACTTTTTATCATTAACATCAGGATTATGGTAAAGGTAATAATTCGAATTGAAACTTTTTGATGGATTTTTTCCCTCATATGCCCCTTTGGTCACGTAATGTTCTATCGGATTGACTAAATAGTATTTTACCTCGTCATACTTTTCCAGATAATATTCCTTGTCGAAGAGTCCCGATTTCTCGATTACATCAACCTGATGTGCAACGTAATTTTCATAGTCCCGGTCGTGCCGTTGCATCTTCTTGGTTTCAAGCGGTACACGGCCTTCCTTTTTACCCCTTTTCAAATAGTGCACATATGGGTTATTAGCCTTTGCCCTCACATCGGGGTTATACTTTAAGTATGTGGATGTATTGAATGATTTTGATGGATTTAATCTATCGAAGGCTCCCTCTTTGACGTAATGTTCTATGAAGTTAATATTTTGATTAAGCAATTGAGGGTTTTGCGATACGTAATACTCTTCATCAAAGGTATTTGAATTGTCAATTATCCTTACACATTCATCTACCTCTTCCTGTGTCAATTCTATGTATGTAGTTAATTCGTCATCCATCCCCTTAATTACGTAGTGAATCAATGGGTTTATGTCGTCGGTTAATTTATCCTTATTATTTATTTGATAATATACCGTGTCAAATTGTTTTGAAGGATTTGCTCCCTCATCTGCCCCTACAAGCAGGTAATGCGTTAAGGGGTCGAGGTCAGTGCTCTTTAAATCCGGATATTGAGTATAGTAGTACTCTTCATCAAAAAGATTGTTGTCGTATATCAACTGTTTATATGTGTTTATTTCATCATCAGTGAGTTTATCGTTATATTTACGTCCTTCTTTGGCACCGTATAACACGTAATGAACCAACGGATTTATGTTTGATACGCGTACGTCCCCATACATCTTAAGATAATACTTGGTGTCAAATTCTTCCGATGGATTTAACCCATCCTTATATCCAATCTCCAAGTAATGATCAAGCAAATCCATATTCTCTTCTGCTACCTGTGGATATTGATTGATGTAATATTCATGGTCAAAGAGATTCCTTTCTATGATTAGTCTTCTTGCATCCTGCTGTTTTTTCTGATTGATTTTATCTTTAAGTAATTCCTTTAACAAAATTGACACTATCCCACTTGTTTATAATAATTGATTATTTATTTAAAATAATATATAATATTTTAAAAAATCGGTTGAGGTGGGTAATAACAATCCAATACTATCATGTGTCATGGGAATGATTAAAAGCGAAGGTTCAAGACAATCGACTGACATGACGTTTTGAATTCAAAGATTATGCGAAGTGAAAACAAGACGTTGGAGCTTATTGTTTTTAAGATTATGATTACATAATCCTAAAGTAAATCGTTGAAATTAGTTATATATGATTGGCCAAATTGTTTAAAGGGGTTTATGGATAGGCAGTTAACCCATCCAACATTTATAATATCGATAATGACGATATTATACTTACTTCAATAAATCCCCATTCTTAGAAGTATGTTTTGCCATACTTGTCTTTGGTATGCCTGTTTGTTTTGACAAGCATTCTGACTGATTTGTCTATTTGCGATTTCTTTTTGAGACTGCCGCTTTGTATGTTGCCTCGAATTTTCCTGACTCCATCGGGAGTAAGTTGAGAATACAACTCATGATTTTTAAAGTAATCCAATAATTCGGTTTTGTCTGTTTTATTTCCTAATATGATATCTAATAATCCCATAATTATCACCAGGTTATGATTAATTCTTTTTTTATATTTTTTCTCTATATTATTTTGTCTCCGATTAGTATTGGTATCAAAGTTAATATAAACTTTTCTATAGATAATACCTAAAATCGGCGAAAAATTAGTATTTTTAATCGTTTCATTTAATAAAATAATCTATCAATGATCTTAAAATGATTATAATCATTTTGAAAAATATATAAAAAATCATTAAGATTCAATTCATGGATTTTTCAATCAAATGACTTGGCTGATGTAATGAAAAAATATTTATAAGCGAATTGCATGATAAAATTACCTATAATCTTAGACTAATTAAAGCTCAAAAAATTTGCACAGAAAAAATGCAGTAAATATATAACAATAATCATCAAGATTTGAAAATACTATTCATAATCTTAAATAGTGCATTTTATAATAATAATATATAGTTATGAATAGCTGTTAAGATATTATTATAAGATATTCATACTTAAAAATAAAAACTTTATATCTTATAATAAGCAGTATTTTATCATAATAAATTAAAAAAAAGGTTATTTGGGATGTAGGAAATGAAAAAAACGAAAATAATATGCAGTATCGGTCCGGCAAGTGACTCAGTAGAGGTTATGTGCAAAATGGTTAACAGCGGAATGGATTGTGCACGCATTAACCTTAGCCATGCAACAGAAGAAGACATGTTAAAAACCGTAGAGGTTATCAGAGAAGTACGTAAAATAACCAATGTTCCCATAGCCATCATGTATGACACCAAGGGACCAGAATTCAGAACACTGAAATTTAAGGATGGAGGCGTTAGCCTTAAAAAAGGTGACACGATAAGGATGAGCAAAAGTTGCATACTAGGTAGCGAAAATGAATTCGGGGTAAACCACAGCGAAGCGATTGACTTTATCGAAGTAGGCGACAGGGTACTTATAGACAATGCCCTGCTTGAACTGGAAGTCACAAAAAAGACAGCAGATTACGTTGAATTAAAATCCCTGGGTAGCGGCAAGATTCAGAACAACAAAACAATCAACATCCCCGGAGTTGATTTGAACCTAACGTTTATGAGTGAAGTGGATAAAAGGGACATTGCCTTTGCGGCAAAACATGCCTGTGATTATTTGGCATTATCCTTTGTAAACTCAAAGGAGGACGTGATGCAAGCACGCAAAATCATTGAAGAATCGGGTGGAGATGCACTTATCATATCAAAGATTGAAAGTTTGAGGGGTATCGAGAATATAAATGAAATAATTGATGAATCAGATGGCATTATGGTAGCCAGGGGCGACCTTGGAGTAAACGTTCCGTTGGAGGAGTTGCCGATACTGCAGAAGGACATTATCCGAAAATGCAGACAAAAAGGCAAGTTTGCAATTGTAGCTACCGAAATGCTGGCATCGATGTATGAAAATCCAAGACCGACAAGGGCTGAAGTATCGGATATAGCCAATGCAATATTCGATGGAACGGACTGCGTAATGCTATCAGGGGAAACTACAGTCGGAAAATATCCCATAGAATCAGTTGCAGTTATGAGCAAAATATGCGAATACATTGAATCAACCATCGACTACACGAAACATATATCATACATGGGAACTATAACCAACAGCGATACCATTGCCAAATTGGTCGTGGATGCCGTCGAATACTCCGACATCAAAGTGATAGTCACGCCTACAATGACCGGATTTGCGGCACAGAAGATCAGTAACTTAAGACCAAACTCCCCGATACTGGCCTGCTGTCCATCCAATCACATTACGGAGAAAGTCATGTTGAACTTCGGCGTCAAACCCATAACAACATGCATATATGAAAATACTGATGAAATGGTTGAAACTTCCAGGAATATTGCACAAAAGGTATTTGATTTGAAGAAGGGAGATTTGATTATAGTTACGGGTGGATTTCCATTAGGCAAAACCAGAAAAACCAATGCCTTAAGAATAGTGGAAATCTAAAAATAATATATAAGAGGATGTGTTTTAATTTGAACATTTCCCCGATATTAATCTTTTGTTACATCACCCGACAAAAAACATGCCAATAATATCCTCTAACGCAAAAGCAACACTTATTTTATAAGATAAGATAATTATTAACATCTTTCATTGCAATCAATCACATTGAGTATTATTTCATATCCGTGGCTGTTGAAAATGTGTTTGAACATTACATTTCTTTATAAGAAAATCAAGGGCATTGATGCAATAATTAATTAGAGATTATGCCAATATATAATATTAACAATAAATGAGTTTAAAACATGAAAGAAGAAGATGATTTTGCCATATGCCATAAGTGTCGTTCAAGAATCTATAAAAATCCCGAGAAAAGAAGAAGTGCCGACGTGAGGCTAATACGTGACAACGAGCACTGCAGTATCTGCAACAATCTTCTCTTAATGGAAGATGCGATATTTGCTCTTGTCAAACATAAAATCAGGATATTGGACGTGGACTTTGATTCGTTTATAATGGCTTGTCAAATAAATAGTAAAAAGTTACTTAAACAAGAAAAGAAGGCATACAAGCGTTTGAAATATAATGGCCGCGATGACATCAACCATCACCTCAAGCGTGACATCGGAGTCTTGATTGCAAAGAAGATGAATAAGAAAATAGAATTCCAACATCCTGATGTCGTCATAATGCTCAAAATCAAGGATTCTCCATTCAATAACAGCCCTTATCCTGAAGTATCCAACGTGAACGTATTTATTGATACCAATCCATTGTTCATTGAGGGAAAGTACCGTAAAATGATGCGTGGCATTCCACAGACCAAGTGGCCATGCAGCCACTGCAAGGGCAGGGGATGTGAAGAATGTAACAATACCGGCCAGCAATATCAGGATACCGTGGAAGGCTTAATTGCCGGTCAGGTATTGCCTATGACCAAGGGAAATGACACGAAGTTTCATGGCTCCGGTAGGGAGGACATCGACGTTCTGATGCTGGGTGATGGCAGGCCATTCGTTATGGAAGTCAAGCATCCGTTCAGGAGAAATATAGACCTTAAGTTTTTAAGAAGGCTCATCAACAGCCACTGTGATGGAAAGATTGAAGTCAATGACTTGAAGTTTACTGACAGGGAACGTATCGGCAGTATTAAAAACAGTTCAACCGAAAGCTATAAGATATACCGGGCTATAGCCACATTTGATAGGGGCGTAACAAGTGAAGATATTAGAAAAATTGAAAATCTTCACATAATCAACCAGAGAACACCCATAAGAGTCCAGAGAAGACGTGCAGATCTAGTGCGTACTCGTAGCATTGATAAAATCGAGGCAGAACGCATAGACAGTAAAAATATTATATTGACAATCAAGTGTCAGGGCGGACTCTATATTAAAGAATTGATTTCCGGAGATGATGGACGCACAATCCCTAGCGTTAGCGGTATAACAAATAAAAAAGCAATATGCAGTCAGTTGGATGTCTTGAAGGTTCATATTCCGGAATAAATCCATTTATCTTTATTTTAATAAAGATATTCTAACTTTTTTTATCACAAAAAATATAGATATACTTATAAACTATAAAATTGATATATATTATACAATATTAAAACATAGACTATAATCTTGTTTTATCACACATTATTTTTCTATATGAAACCTATTAATAGAAATATGTGATACACTATTTGATGGATTATAAAGGAAAAAACTATGTTTATAATTTTAAATATTCTTTTCTAGCTCTAAAAGAATAGTAATAGAAGAAATAACATTTTATGGAATTATATAATAATTAGTACTGATTAATGTAGCTAATAAAAACCTATAGAGATGTGATTAAACCTGAAAACCTATAATTATAATCACAACTGTAAAACCTATAAAAAAATACATTCTATTAACAAAAATGAGATGATAAGATGAAAAAATCAAA
>MUZY01000277.1:821-1554 GCA_003266065.1 Methanosphaera sp. rholeuAM130 | reverse complement strand
AAAAAAGATACAAAGATACAATCATAACAGCCCATAGAAAAATCAGTAATTGCAGAATATAAACTCTTTAATAAGTATATTACTATTTAATTTAACTTCTTTTTTAATAAAAAACTCTAAAAAATATTAAATACCACCCATCCACATATAGAGTATCATAATAAATTATAACTAATGGAAGATGGTTCAATATGAAAAAGATAAAAGAAGTACTGTTATTTGTCATAGTATTAGTACTCTTAGTGGGAGTTGCCAGTGCAGCAGATATACAAAATGAATCCACAAGAAGTGATACAATCACAACACAAAGTACTGATATAAATACAAAAGAAATAGTACAAAATACCAACACATTAACAGATAATATAGAAAAAAATATAATAAATGAAAAGAAAATAAACAAAAAAGAAAAAAACTTAAAAACAGAAAGCCAAACCCACAACGTAAGCAATTACAATCAACTAAGCAGTGCAATGGATAGTAACGAGGAAGATGTAACTATAAACATTAAATCCAACATAACACTCACAGACAGTCCATGGCTAAATACTAATATAAAGACTCTTACAATAAACGGAAACAGTTACACAATAAACGGAAATAACCAATACCGATTTTTATATATACATAATAATAATCAAATGGTAAACATTAACAACATCACAATCACCAACTGTTATACACAAGATGAATATGGAGGTGCAATATACAACGGTGGTACTCTTAACATAAC
>MUZY01000277.1:0-622 GCA_003266065.1 Methanosphaera sp. rholeuAM130 | reverse complement strand
CACAATCCAACCTCACACAAAACAATGCAATAGGACATAATGGACTTGGAGGTGCAATAGCCAACGATGGTACTCTTACTATAACCGGCTCCAATTTCAACTACAACAAAGCAACATATGGAGGAGCAATATACAACGCATATGGTGGTGCTTATGCAATAACCAGTACGACCTTCTACAATAATACTCCAGCAAACTTCATCATCAACACAGACAACCACATAGAACTAACAACAGACGACAACTATATCAGTGTAGATACTTTCACCATAATAGCAGATGATGAAGAAGTACACACAGGTACTAGTCGAAGTGATTTTGAGAGTTATACAGTTTTTCCCGAGAGTCTTAACGTACAATTAATACTAAACGGGACAAACACAACAGATAATACATTCATTCTCCGGAAATCCAAGGAAGTAAACATAACCTGCTACGATGAACTAGTAAATGCAATAAAAGATGCCCAAGAAGAACAATACTATAAATACATAATAAACCTAAAAACAGGAAACTACAATGCAAACCAAAATATAACATGGAATGAATCAGCAACCCGAAAAATCATCATAAACGGTAATGGACAAACACTCGACGGACTAAACACATACCAATTCATCAA
>MUZY01000103.1 GCA_003266065.1 Methanosphaera sp. rholeuAM130 | reverse complement strand
GTAAATGGTAAAACACTTAAAGATGAAAACGGTAAAATAATCTATGCTAAGATAGTAAACGGAACAGCCAAAATTGAAAATTATTTAATACCAGAAGAATGGGCTAATAAAAACATTTCAATACAGGCTGTATCAACTGCATCAAGTCAAGCACCAATGCTTAAAAGTGAATTGGAAGATTTGAATGTGCATGAAGAGGAAGATCCTACCGTGGAAGAACCTCAATTAACTGTTGAAGATGTAACCGCTACTGTTGGAAGTCCAGTCACGCTTAAAGCAACATTGACCGATAACGATAATGTGGTTAATGAAGGTAAAGTCGTATTTAAAGTAAATGGAAAATCACTCAAGGATGAAAACGGCAAAGTTATCTATGCCAAAATAGTTAACAACGAAGCCGTTTTAGAATATACCTTCCCTGAAAGTTGGAAATTGAAAGAATACACGATTACGGCAGTACTGCTTTCATCAGATTATCCAAGATTGGAGGCAAATTCAACTCTTACATTAAGTAATTAAATACAATTACTTATCTTTTCTTTTTTTACAAAAATATTCATTTATCCACCTAATTTTCAATTAACTATAGTTTTTTTCTCGATGTCATTAATTTCTATTTCAAAAATAATAATAACTTACAGATGCTGTTGAATCATCAAAGGATATAATGAAAAATAGGATGTATAATTATATAAGTTATAATATAAACTACTTGAATTATCAAGTATATATTAAATATTTATCAATACTCTTCTTATAAATTCATAAGAAAATAAGTAAATGTATATCAATGCAATGAAAAATAATGAAAAATTAAGAATATATTTTTCGCATGTAAAAAAGACTTGAAAAACTTGAAATTTTATAAGGTTCTGAAAAACTTGTAATAATCGTTTTAACAGTTATAACTCTTCTAATAAAACGGATAAGTTTAATTGAAGAAATTGAACATACCAAATTATTCCATGGAGAATAAGCTGCAATATCATGGTGATTAAATGTAACCCTTTCCGGATTTTTCAATTAGATTAATTAAAAAAAATTAGCAAAGAAAAAAGATTAAAGAAGTTCACTCATCTAAAAAAGTTATAAACCACAAAG
>MUZY01000129.1 GCA_003266065.1 Methanosphaera sp. rholeuAM130 | reverse complement strand
TTTGATGAAAATTTTGAAAGCTATGTTGAAGATATGGATTTGTCGTTTAGAGCTAGAATTCATGGATATGTCTCATATTACTGTGCTGATGCAATAGTATACCACCATGGGAGTGCAACAACCGGTTCAAGATACAATCCGTTTAAAGTAAAAATCTCTGCCAGAAATAACATTTATTTAATCTATAAGAATATGCCCAAGTGGATGCTGATAATCAATGCAATATTCATAATCTTGGGAATATTGATTAAATACATTTTCTTCTATAAAAAAGGTTTTTCCACATATTATCTTGAAGGAATAAAGGAAGCGATTGCTACAAAAAACAAACTCAACAAAACCGAAATTAAATCTCATAAAAATCTATTGAGGATAGAATGGCTGATGATTAAAAACACTGTTAAATACATATTCTAGGAGTCTTGTAAATGGATTTATCTATAATAATTGTCAATTATGCAACATATCAGTTAACAAAAGATACTGCAATTTCCTTACTTGACACGATATATGATATTGACTATGAAATAGTTATAGTTGACAACGATTCACCTGATGATAGCTTTAAAAAATTATCCGAGGATTTTAAGGAAAATGATAAGATTTCGCTTATTCAAAATGGCAATAATGATGGATTTGCAAAGGCAAATAACATAGGAATAAGAAATTCTAGCGGAGATTATATCCTGCTATTAAACAGTGATGTTATAGTAAAGGAAAATACAATAAATAACTGTTTGGAATATATTAAGAAAAATAACAATATCGGTTGTCTGGGATGTAAGGTGGTATTGCCCGATGGAAGGTTGGATAAAGCCTGCAGAAGATCATTTCCGACATTTGAAGTATCGTTCTACAGGTTGACGGGTCTTTCGAAACTATTTCCTAAAAGTAAAAGATTTAACCGATATAATCTGTCTTATCTTGATGAAAATGATGTTTACCCCGTCGATTGTGTTGTTGGTGCGTTCATGTTAATCCCAAGAGAGGTAATGTTGAAGTGCGGCTGTTTGGATGAATCCTATTTCATGTATGGGGAAGATATTGAATTGTGCTATGATATCAAAGAATTGGGCTATGATGTAGTCTATTACGGAAAAAGTGAAATAACTCATTATAAGGGGGCTAGCGGCAAATCCAAAAGATTGCTGTATGAATTTCACAAGTCCATGCAAATATTTTATGATAAACATTATAAACAGTCCGATAACATTGCAATAAACGTTCTCACATATCTGGGAATATGGTCGTTGTACTACATTAAACTGCTGTTTTTATGAGACTCCTTTTTTTCATTTTTTTTAGTAGTTAATTTGTTTATGTTCAATATCTAATCGAAAATTATTATACTTAATATCACTATAAATAATAATAATAGAGTGGTATTATGATTCGTGAAAATCAACGATTATTTAATTTAATGAATGTTGCAATTGATGCATTAATAGTGTTTTTTGCAGTTGCAATCGTCAATTCATCAATATTTGTTAATTATACTCATTTGAGTTTTAGCTATGATTATTTAACACAGTTGATTTTGTATCTGTTTTTAATACCAAGTTACATACTTTTTTACTACGTGTTTAATTTATATACTCCTCAAAGGACAAATAGAAGTATTTTTTCAGAATCTTCCAGGATTATAAGAGTTATTGTGGTGGAATTCATATTCATGTCCATGTTGCTGCTGTTGAATTTAATCAAAGTTGATCCATATTATATTGTTTCAATATTGATGGTGACATTTGTACTTGCAGTAATTGAAAGGGCATTGTTAAGATTAACTCTTAGAAAATTCCGTAAAGAAGGTTTCAACATCAAATATGTTCTAATAATAGGTGCTGGGGAGGTAGGTACCAAGTTGGCAGATACCATAAAGGTCAACACCTATCTCGGATATAAAATTATGGGATTTTTGGATGATTATGTTGAAGGTACAGTTAATGATGTTGAGATAATAGGTAAAATAGCGGATATCGAAAAAATACTTGCAAGCAATATCGTCGACCGTGTCATTGTAAGTATATCACCTAGACATTATGATTTATTGGAGAACATCATAAACACTTGTGAAAAGATGGGGGTTCGTGCGGATATAGTCCCTGATTACTATCGATATGTAACAAGTAACTTTACGGTAGAGCTGATTGATGATATACCGTTAATCAGCGTTAGAAACTTGCCGCTGGACATTACGTCTAATAACCTGATAAAAAGGGCATTCGATATTATCTTTGTAATTGTGGTGTCAATAATAATTTCACCATTGCTGATTATTGTAGCGTTGGCCGTTAAATTCACATCTCCCGGTCCGATAATATATAAACAGGAAAGGGTAGGTAAAAATGGCAGGATTTTCGATATATATAAGTTTAGGAGTATGACTATAGAAAATGAATATATTGACGATCAAAAATGGACTCAAAAGGATGATCCGAGGGTTACCAATTTTGGTAAGTTCATCCGAAAGACAAGTATTGATGAATTGCCCCAATTCTACAATATACTCAAAGGGGATATGAGTCTTATTGGACCACGACCAGAACGCCCGTATTTTGTCAGAAAATTCAGGGAATCTGTACCAAAATACATGATTAAACATCATGTGCGACCGGGAATGGCCGGATGGGCACAAATAAATGGGTATCGTGGTAACACGTCCATAGTCAAACGTATAGAGTACGATATTTTCTATGTGGAAAATTGGTCTATATGGTTAGACATAAAAATATTTTTCAAAACGATTCCAATGTTGCTGTTTGATCAAAATGCATATTAGGATTTGAATTCAATCAAAAAAAAGATTTAGTGATTACATGCTTAAATACGAAAATAAAAAATTAATGATAATTCCAATAATATTGGCAGTTATAATAACATTATATGTTACATTAAATACCAACGGTCCTTTAAGTTGGGATATATATACACATATAAACTATTCGTTGGCTTATCTGATTAATGGGTTAACAACTACCGACCCGCTGCTAAATGCACCTTCAGGTAAAACTATCGGTTATGCACCGCTTTTTCATATTCTATTGATACTTACCTCCTTCATCTCCGGATTGAACCTATTGCAATCCGCCGAGTTGTTCCAGGTAATATTTGCATCAGTTGCCGTTGTAAGCGTGGTTTACATATCATATAAATTGTACGGTTCAGTAGCAGGTTGCATATCCGGATTATTGCTATTGGCAAGCTTCATGTTCACACGTCTATTGTTGCCAATTCCGGAAACTATATCGGTAATATTCTTTTTATGGGGCGTATACTTCTATTACATTTCCATTGAAGATGAAAAGATATTTTATTCATTTATAAGCGCAATAATGGGCGTTTTGATACTTGCAGTTCATTTTTCCACATTCATATATTATGTTGCAATAATATCTGCATTATCTGCGATATACCTCATATTGTCTAGAAAGTTACGTGTAATTGCATCATATATCATGTTCATAATACCGTTGGCGGTAGTGTTGGTTATTGGTTATATGATGATAAACACGTTAAGTCCCGAGAAGGCACTTGAATTATTAAACGGAACGTTTTCTATCATAAATGATCCAATGTCGCTGTTTATGGGTCAAAAAGCCATGGGTATTGAAAGGTATGTTAAATGCGTGGGAATATTGCCATTAATTTTTGGAATAATTGGATTTATTTATTCGATAAAAAATAAAACACATATATTTATAGCCATATGGGCGATACTTGCATTTGTCATAAGTAATCTACATTGGATTGGAGTACCCGTTTATACATACAGACTACTGATTTATTTTGTTATTCCAACAGTACTTCTGGGCGGTTATGCTTTCAGTCAATTGATGGAAGACTTCAAGGTGGATAAGAAAAAAATTTACATATCCATAATCGCAATTTTGCTATTGTCTTCAATCAGTCTTGGATTCTCATTATCGGATGAATCATTCAAGTATTCAAGCGTAAGCACATCACAGTCAAAATTCCATATAGCTCCACCGTCAAATGAAGAAAGTGAAGTAATCGATTGGTTCAAGACGCAGAATATATCCACCAACGAGTCAATGATTACAAACAATTTGTTCTTTGGAATGCTATTGTCAAGCAGTGATGTTATCCCAATGCATTATAGCTTTGACGTATATGCCAGTCCATCATCACGTAAAGCATCATATTATGGATTAAAGGACGAGAATATATCATACGTAGTGTATGACAAATCGCTTGTGATGAATAACTCCACCGATTATTCCGACTTGGATGTGGTATATGTTGAAGCGGATTATTATCCTGTTTATTACTTTACAAAGGAGATTGATGAGAATAATTTCGGTCAAATACAAGTCGGTGGAACTACCAAAGTATTTGAAAATTCTCGATTTATTGTATGCCAAGTACAATAATACCTATTATTTTTTTTAGAAATTTTAATTTGATTGCTCTTATTGACGCTGTCCCTATTTGACTTTGGATGCATAGCACGGGGTATGTTGAAAATACCCGAATTCTACATTTTTTAAAAAAATATTGCTTTATTTAAAATGAGGATAATGCACAGAAATCAATATAAAAACTAGTTGTATGAAAAAGGGGATGAGTTAAGTATTGATCTTTTGGAAATAATCATTTCCCACAATACTTGTCAGTTAATGTTATTCGCTTGATTCGCCTTCCACGTAATCTGAGGAATCACCTTCTACATTTACATATAAATGGCGTATTTTATATGCCTTGTCGTTTTTGTATAATGTAAACGTTATGTCCTTTTTACCGGGAGTCATTGTAATATTAATAGGTATTTTAATGGATTCACCGTTTTTCAGACTTTGACTAATGTTATCCACTTCATTGGTGGTGGATTCATTTTTACTTTCTACGATAATCTTATAATTAACGTCCTCATTTTCCTTATTTGTTAAACTCATATTTAACTGGACTTGTTCTCCATTGTCAAAGGAATAATAACCATCAGAGTTATTTGATGCCGTAATTCCTTCAATGTGGAATGTTGTATTTCCCGGAGTTGTCGTCAAGCTTTGCGTGTTAATGTATATTCCAGACATTATCACTAGGATTAAACTGATTATTGCCATCAGTATTAATAATTTTTCAATTAACGGATGGTTAAATCTCAGATTTAATGGTATCTTTCTACTTTTAATGAGATATAATGGAATCAATATGAAAAATGTTATGAATAATATAATTAACGTGACTATTCTCATATTCAATCCATGTTTTATTTGGGTATATGCGAATCCTACGATGGACATAAGAATTAAACTTAAAAATACGGATATTCCAAGTCTTTCAGGTAATTCTATTTCATCTTTTTTAGGTATTATTGAATTTATCAGCAGATATCCCGGTATGAAAAAGAAAAATGGTACACATAATCCAAACCATAACGGTATAACACTAAATGGTGGTACGTTGATACCAACGAAACTTATCAGACAATAAGCTGCTATTGCATATACTGATTCATGAGTACCCCTACTGAAGTATTTTTGGACTATTTTATTTTCTGAAAAATTGATAGTCTTTGAATGTTTAACGTTAGTCAGTAATGATATTATTATACATATTACTGATAATAGTATAATGTAGTTTCTTGTTGAAGCACCAATGGTATATTTGGTTAATAGTATAGCAACCAATGATAGGAATATTGCCAATGTAATTATCTGTATGGGTTTTTTTGTAATCTCCTGTATATTATCTGATGGATATAATATTTTAGTACTAGCCAAACCAATAATAATAAATTCCACAGTAAATGATATTAAAAATGCAAATATATTATTCATAGAAGAAAATATTGCACATATCAATGGGAGTATACTTAATACTACTAGAATAATCGTAGTTTTCGATGGTTTTTCTATGATATTTATCCCTCCAACATAAATAATTAGATATATTATAATATTTAATTTTTAAATATTAAATTCTTTTCTATAATTATTTTTTTATTTGGAGATAAATTTGATTCATCTCTTTTTGATGGATTTTCACAAAAAAATATTTCAACGCGTTTATATCAAATCCAAGAATTTAATGTCCTTTTTTTCCAGATTTAACACATTAACCCTAAAAACAGTTATCATATTTTTTTCAATAGTTTATTTATGCTATGAAATAGTAATATAAGTATATATGATGAGGAGATTCTTATGACCGATAAAAAAATTGAAGAGATACTCAAAACCGATAAAAAATTTTTATTGATTATGATTCCGGTAATTATAGTTTTATCTTTGTTCGTGGCTTATGCGTTTATGCCATCGTTTGAACCGGGCAGTATTGAGGATAATATCATATCATTAATAGAACAATCGACCAATGAAACATTGTCACTTTTAACGACAGATAATTCCAATAACGATTCTGAGGAAGATATTGAATCGGAAGTGGTATCCTCTCAAAATTCAACGAATTCCAGAACTACATCGACGTCAACATCTTCATCATCGGATGGTAATGCACCTGCTTCGTCAGGTGATGGCAATCAGGAGTCTTCCTCTTCTGTTGATGATACTTCACAAACGGATACCTCTCAGGATACTTCTTCATCAACTGAAACATCTTATGNNTTTTTTTAATTAATCATTTTATCTAATTTTATAGGAGTTTTAATAATTGTTAAATGCAGAGAATTTTATTACGGATTTTAAGGGTACCGGCGGTAATATACGGTGCAGTAATGAGGATTTCTATGTTGAGGAAGTTCCATTATCCTTGCCTACAGGCCAGGGACCAAACACTTGGATAGAAATATTAAAGAATGGAAAGACAACGCTTGATGTGGTATTGGATGTTGCAAGGCATTTGCGTTTAAGCAGAAAGAGAATGGGATTTGCCGGCATGAAGGATAAATCCGCCGTCACACGTCAATGGATTTGCGTAAGCAACATCACCCCGGAAGAGTTACCTGATGATTTGGAGGACACACTTTATAACGTTAAAATATTGGATATCAAATCCAACCAAAGGAAACTACGTATCGGTCAGTTGAAGGGAAATAAATTCAAGATAGCCATTAGGGGTATAGATGATTGTGATGAGGCTTGTACGAACGCCGAAAGTGTTCTTGATTCACTTGAAATAACCGGCGTTCCAAATTACTACGGTTTTCAGCGTTTTGGAGAGTTAAGATGCAATACTCATCTGGTTGGAAAAGCACTTGTGGAAGGAAATATTAAAAAAGCAGTCGACACATATATAGGTAATCCTGCTGAAGGTGAATATTCTCAAGCCTATCAATCAAGACAGTTATACGATGAAGGAAAGTTACAGGAATCATATGAACTTATGCCTAAAAGCATGAGATATGAAAGATACATGATTCAGGAATTGATACGTTCTAGCAAAAAAGGTCAACTTGAAGAAAAGGATTACATAAGATCAATTGAGGCATTGCCAAAGCCGTTAAAGAGAATGTTTGTAAATGCATATGGATCCTATCTTTTCAATAAAGTAGTCAACGAACGTTCAAAAATCGGAATAAACAAATATCTTGATGGGGACATAATAATAGATCAGGACGAGCGTTGGGTTCATGAAATAAACGAAGAAACAATTGAAGAGGATATTGATAATTTCACATTAAACCCAACAGCTCCGCTTATGGGTTCCAAAGTTCCACTGGCCGAAGGTGTTCAAGGTGAAATAGAAAAAAAGGTTGTCGAAGATGAAAATATATCTCAGGAATCATTTGCATGTCCGAAAACACCTAAATTGGGAAGTCATGGGATAAGAAGATCGATAAGATTTAAAATAGAACAGACAAACGTCCGAAAAATAGACGATGGAATAGAAGTGGAATTCTTTATACCGAAAGGATGTTTTGCAACAGCTGTGTTAAGGGAAATCATGAAAAAGAACGTTTAAAAAAAGAGGTAAGGAGAATGAACTATCATCATTCTTCTTCTTTTAATATTTCGGGAGTGTAACGTTTAAGCAATAAAGACAATGTAATAACGGTAACTGAACTTAATGCCATTGCAAATGCACTGTATTCCGGTCTAAACACAATATTCCATGGTATCAATATCCCCGCCGCAATGGGAATCAACAAAACATTGTAAATAAATGCCCAGAAAAGGTTAAGTTTAACGCGGGACATGACCTTTTTACTTAACTGCAGACCGGCAACCGCATTTATCAAATCACCGTTAATCAGAATCATATCTCCCGATTCTATAGCAACATCAGTACCTGTACCTATGGCAATTCCGACATCCGATTTTGTAAGCGACGGTGCATCGTTAATGCCGTCACCAATAAACGCAACGATATCTCCTTCATTTTGAAGTTTTTTAACGTAATCTAATTTTTCCTGGGGCACTACTTCCGCAATCACATTTTTAATGCCGACCTTTTCGGCAACGATATGGGATGTCTTCTTGTTGTCTCCGCTAATCATTGAAGTTTCAATACCCATTTTATTCAGTGAATCAATTGCCTTGGCACTGTTTTCTTTAATATTGTCCTCAACAGATGCTATTGCTAATACGTTCTCATCTGATGCAAGCACTACGCTAGTTTTCATATCACTTTCCTGTTTTTTCAAATCACCGGAAACCTTATCATTCAATGGAACATCTTTCTCATTCAGAAGCTTTCTGTTTCCTATAAAGTATTTGACTCCATTGACGATTCCAACTACGCCCATACCGGAGATGTTTTCAAAATCTTCCACATCATATAATTCGAAGCTATCCCTATTTTCATTATTAAACAATGCAGAGGATAATGGATGTTGGGAATATTGTTCTATGGAACGCAATATCTTAAGAATCTCTTCGTCGTCCCTGTCGGAATAATTGATGATATTGCTCAAGGCAGGTTTTCCTTCGGTAATTGTTCCAGTTTTATCCATAAGTACAGAATTTACTTTATCTGATACTTCTATGGTCTGGCCATCTTTAATCAAAATTCCATATTTGGCGGCTTGACCGACGCCAACCGTTAATGCCGTAGGTATGGCAAGTCCAAGTGAACATGGGCAGGCAACAACCACTATTGATATG
>MUZY01000118.1:14672-17816 GCA_003266065.1 Methanosphaera sp. rholeuAM130 | reverse complement strand
CCGTAATGGTTGCTGTCGTGAATTCCTACAATTCCCACACCGGTTTCTGAAGCTTTTTTAACAGCCAAATCCATAGCCTTTACAGTCACATAGTGTCCAAATTTGTGGTTTCCGTTTATCAAAGCAGTAGCAACGGTTTCCTTTTCTATTTCAATATCTCCCTCTGTTTTGATAAAACCCTGATTGATACTTTGGATGTACTGTGGGAATCTTCCAAGTCCATGGGTGGAAAATCCCTTTAAATCTCCATCTGTTATAACGTCGGCAACTATTTTTGCCTCGTTTTCCTTCACATCGTAGGCAATCAATATTTCTTCTATCAATTTTGCCTCATTTTCAACACTTATCTTCATATTAACTTCCTCCTCATAACTCTATTTTTTCATCATCTTTTTCGATTAGCACTATGTTTTTATCATTTTGGATGACTTCTCCAATGACATAGCTATCATAATGTTTATTTAATATTTCAAGTGCCTGGTCTTTGTATTTTTCATCTAATATGACGGCAAATCCAATTCCCATATTAAATACGTGATACATTTCCTTTGATTCTATTCCAGTTGCTTGGATGGCTTTAAACACCGGAAGCGTTTCCGGCAGGTTGTTTATATAGTAACTCATCTCGTTGTTTAATCTTTTCAAGTTACTGAATCCTCCACCGGTTATGTGGCCTAAACCGTGTACTTCGATATTGGAATCCAAGAGATCCATTATTGCATTAACATATATGATTGTTGGTTCAAGCAGTGCTTCTCCCACAGTTATGCTTGAATTTGTTGGTAATGGATCGTCTACCTTATAATTTGCAATATCAAGCAAGGCTTTTCTTGCCAGACTTAATCCATTGCTGTGTACACCGCTGCTTGATATGCCTATGATTATGTCTCCATCTGCTATGTCGGAACCTGTGATTATTTTATCCTTATCTACAATGCCTATACCCGTACCTGCAAGGTCAAAGTCTTTGATTATTTTTGGAAGGGATGCAGTTTCTCCACCAATCATGGCAGTCTTTGCCTGTCTGCATCCTTCCTTTAATCCAATTGCTATTTGACGTGCCACTTCAGGATCAGGTTTTTCCACTGCCAGATAGTCTACCATTGCTATAGGTTTTGCGCCAACACAAAGTATATCGTTTACGACCATTGCAATGCAGTCAATTCCCACGGTGTCAAATTTGTTCATTAAATTAGCTACTAATATTTTACTTCCCACTCCATCGGTACTCATGGCTATTGCCTGTGAACCAAAGTCAACCAATGCTGCGAAGTGTCCCTCGTTTTTTATTATATTTTGGTAGTTTAATGTTTCGGATAATTCTCCTGTAAGTGCCTTTACAGTCTGTTCCTCTAAACTGATATCCACACCTGCTTCAGAATATGTAACCATTATTTTCACCTTTAAATGATAGTAATTAAATTTCTTCTTATTATATTCTTAATAGTATTTTTCTTTTTCCATCTTGAAAAATAAAACATTAATTAATATATACGTATATATCTTGTTTATCAGTTTTATATTTTAGTTTGTAACGGCTTATAAAAAGAGAGAGTTCGGGGGGTTATTATTGGAGTCTTGTAGTTTCAAGGTTCATCGGTGTTTTCGTTTCTATTTTATAGGAACGATATATGCTGCTAGCTAAATCCAATGCTTTATATGCATCTCCGTGACATACAAGAATTTTATCTGGTTTTGGGGATAGTCTGCGTACATATTCCATCAGCTGTTTTCTGTCACTGTGTCCGCTGAATCCGTCAATCGTTGTAACTTCCAGATTTATGTGATATAGTCTTGTGACGCCATCGTCGTCCATCGGCACTTCTTCCCATCCTTTCTGTATCCTTCTTCCAAGAGAACCTTCTGACTGATATCCTACAAAGATTATTGTATTCTTTTCGTCTTCACATATGTTTTTGAAATATTCAACTGAGTTACCACCTGTAAGCATACCCGACGTCGATAGGATTACGCATGGTTCGTCGCTTTCAATGATGTCCCTTCTTTGTTCTGGGTTGGTTACTTTCTTGAATACCTCTGATATAAATGGATTTTTGCCCACGTGGAATATCTGATCTCTCAAGTCATTGCTTAGGTATTCCGGATGAGCCGTGTGTATTGCGGTTGCCTCCCATATCATTCCGTCAAGATATACTGGTACGTCCTTTAGTATTCCGTGGTTTATGTATTCCTCAAGTACTATCATAATCTCCTGTGCTCTACCTACTGCAAATACCGGAATCAATACTTTTCCTCCACGGTTAAGCGTTGAATAGATGGTTTTTATAAGTTCCTTTTCGGCAGTATTTCTTGTAGGCGTAACGTCTTCATGTCCACCATATGTACTTTCCATTACCATGGATTCTATACGTGGGAATCTTGTCACTGATGGCTCAAGTAAACGACTTTTTTCGTTTTTGAAGTCTCCGGTGTATACGAAGTTGTGCTTTCCGTCACCGATGTGCAGGTGAGCCATTGCTGAGCCTACGATGTGTCCCGCATTGTGCAGGGTTAGTCTTATGTCCGGTGAAATGTCGGTTACTTCCCCGTAATCCAGACATATTGTCTTGTTGATTGATTCCTTGACGTCCTTTATATTAAACGGCAGAGGATTGTCTTCCCTGTGGGAGATGTCTATGTGATCCTGCTGCAGCAGTGTCATCAGGTCTCTGGTTGGTGTTGTACAGTATGTAGGTCCTTCGTATCCGTAATGGTACAGGTAAGGTACGAATCCCGTATGGTCAAGGTGTGCGTGTGTTACGATTACCGCATCCAAATCGTGCAGATTAAATTCCGGCACGTTCAGGTACGGATATGACGTTTTGTCGTCTACGCCCGCTACGTTTACTCCACAGTCCAGTATTACCTTACTGTTTGGCGTCTGTAAAAACAGGCATGATCTTCCGACTTCCCTGAATCCGCCCAATGAAGTCAGTCTTGTCCAGTCATTGTCGAATATTGCTTCCCTGTGAATTCTTTTACCGAGCGTCTGGAGGAATTCCTTTCTTTCCTTGCTGTTTCTTTTTAAGGTTAACCGTATTCTTTGAACGGTTTCGGACGTAATCGGTGGTGTTCTAAGTATTTTTGGTGCCCATCCGGTCTGTTTAACTATTTCACGTGATGTTGCCCCATATTTTCCTATTA
>MUZY01000118.1:0-14665 GCA_003266065.1 Methanosphaera sp. rholeuAM130 | reverse complement strand
GTAATTTCCGCTTCTTTCGGAACGATCTCTTCTATTTTTGTTATTGTTTCGTTTGGTTCCATCAGCACTGACTTATCTGAACGTATGATTATTCTTTTTCTGATATCCTTTGCCAGGTCTCTTATCAGGCTTCCGTTGTCTTTTATTATTTCCGGATTTTTTGTGTATATGACTATTTNNCACACATAATTGATCACTCTCTCTGCTATTCTTTTTAGTTTTTTTACCTATTTTTAATATTCATAAAGAATCAGTTTAGTTTATGTAGTTTGTTTATTGAATTGATAAATCCAGTAATTTAGATTATAATATTTATAGTACTAAATTACTTTTAATTGAAATTATAGTTATATTTTAATAATTAGTCAATTTTCGAATTTTTTAAATATAACTAGCTTAATTATTTGATGTTAAATTTTATTGAATAACAAAATAACAAATTTTTAAAACAAATCTATTTATTATTTTGTACTATCTTATATATAATATTTCTTTTTTTAAGAATGAAAAAAAAGTTGAAGAAGTGTTAAAAAAAAGTTATAGATTGCTTTTAATTTCATCTATTTCCTCTTCGGTGTATATTTTCATACCGTCGGCTGTGATGGTAGCTAATCTATAACCGTTTCCTGAGTAAACGTCCCTCTCCATAGCTGAAGTCAAGGCCTTTATGGCAACTTTCTTACCTTCTTCAACTGTCAAGTCCTGTGTGTATCTGTCTTCAAGTACTCCATATGCATATGGTGAACCTGAACCCGTTGATATGCAGTCATCCCTGATGTAGCTTCCGCTTGGATCCAATGAATATAACTTGGCACCGTCCTTATCTATTCCACCGATAATTGTCTGTACCATAAAGGGTCCTGATTTGAGTATGTTGCTTGTCAATACTGCAAGTGCATCAAGGGACATCTCCTTCTGGTTTCTAAGTTTGTATAATGATATTTCTGCCTTAAGAAGATCCATCAATGATTGTGCGTGGGATACTGTACCCGCAATGGTTGCCCCTATTTTATCATCCAATTGGAATAGTTTATCGGCACCCTTGTTTGCTACCAGTGAACCCATTGTTGCTCTTTTTTCTGTTGCCAATACAACACCGTCTTTACATGCGAATCCTACGGTTGTGGTTCCTTTGAAGTTTTTTTCACTATCGGTCATTCTTTCACCTCATTTTTTTAATGTAATCGATTAATGTCATTGTTTTATTTTTACTATATTTTTTTTATTAAGTTTACAATAATATTATTTTAACTTTCTACTATAAATAACTTTTAGTTATTAAAAGATTTTTTGGTGGATGATGAAGATTTAAGTATTTTGAAAAATGAAAATAATTATAATAAAAAAAGGGTATAAGGATGTTTAATCCTTATTGAAGTATTCGTCCCGTATTTTTTCTGCAATATTGACAAATTCCTTTGCGGCACTACTGTCGGGGTCGGACTTGACGATAGGCGTATCATATTTGTCTGCGGATTCGGACACTTCCGTCTTGAACGGTAAGTCACCCAGGTATTTGACGTCCATGGCGTTTGCAAAATCGAGTCCTTTGCTGTCACCGAAGATGTTATGTTTCGTGCTGCAGTTTGGACATTCAAAGTAGGACATGTTTTCAACAAGACCTATGTTTTTAATGTTCAGCATCTTGGCCATTGAAACGCATTTGATAACGTCCTCTTCTGAAACCGAACTTGGCGTCGTAACCATAATTGCAGCATCCAAATCAGGTATCGTCTGAAGAACCGTCAATGGTTCGTCCCCTGTACCCGGAGGGTTATCGAATATCATAACGTCAATGTTGCTCCAGGCCACGTCGGCTATCAGCTGTTTGATGGCTCCGGTTTTTTGAGGTCCTCTCCATATAATCGGTGACCCCATGTTCTCAATCAAAAATGCCATGGAAGCAACCAGTATTCCGTCATCTGTTTCTACGGGCAACAGCTTATTGCCCTTAACGCCCATCTTCTCGCCTTCAATTCCCAGCATCTTGGGAACATTCGGTCCGTGAATGTCAACGTCAAATATTGCCGTTTTAAATCCCATGGCATTAAATGCCTGTGCCAAGTTAACGGATACCGTTGATTTTCCAACTCCTCCCTTACCACTCATGACGGCCACTTTATATTTAATGTTGGCTAAATTGCGGGTTAAATTAATATTTTGCTCTAATATTGCCTTTCTGTCTTCATCAGACATCTCGGCTCCATGTTCATGTGCCATTTTTTCACAACTCCCCTATATGATAATTAAAATAGTATAATGAGTATAATAGATTGTTAATATATTTACTCCATATATAATCATTTAAAGCTTATTTTATTTAAATTTATAATTTTATCATCTAACAATGAATTGGAAAACTCATCCGGGGGGGATGATAATTCATTGTAAAGGGGATAATTCACCTTAAAGGGGTTAATTTGTCTGTAAATTGGAAAATTCATCAAAAAGGGAACGATATAAAAAAAGAATGGTGGTGGAGTTTATAACAATGAAGTTTCAGGTAATATTTTAACCAGAATGTGATCATACATTTTGGATTTCTTAATCTCGGCGATATCACCCAAACGGTATCCTTCAACTTCCACGTCTGCAATCTCCTCATGGAATTCATCGTACGGCAGTTTGACGCGAACACCGTCAAGCTGACTGACCAATGCCATAGGGGAGTTGATGTGGGCTACCTCGGGCACTTTACGTTCCAATGCAATCTTGACGATAATCGGTGATACAATCAGCGGGTCATCTTCAAGGTCTTCCTTTTGCTTGGAAATAATATCCTCCGATACTTCAACCAATTTTCTTAAAGCCCTGATGTTTTCGCCACGTTTTAACCTACGCGGAATTCTGCCGAAATCTGATACGTAAGCGTTTGCATTAATCTCCTCTGCATTAAGTTCGGGACTGCCCGTTACGATAACTGGAATGTCAATATCCTCAAACAAGTGGGTTTTCTTACGTATGCAATCCTCAAAGCTACCCAGCGAAAATATAGCCAGGTCATGTTCCTCGATCAAATCCTTCTCGGATTTGCTGATTTGAGAGATTCCCTTGCCTGCACCACGTGCCAAACCGATCATATTGGTTTTGGTACCGTATCTTCTCAGGTACTCTGCAATATCACATGCGGCGTGTGGAAGATGCTGGCGTGCAAGAGTCGGCGATACGACAGCTATTTCGGTACTGGCAAGCGGTGATATCTCAACGCTTCCCAGCAATTCCTTGGCCTTCTGTTCTATCTTGTCGGTATCTTCGGCCGGTACTGCCATTGTAATGGTGACATCAAGCTGCTGATCGTTTTTCTGTAAAACAAATCCGCCCAAATCTTCAATCAATTCCTCAATTTCATTATGTTTATGAATTCCACCTGAAAACGTCATTGTTTCGTACATAATTTACTCTCCAATAAGTGATAACGTTCGTTAATCCGTTCAATAATATCAAAGGACACATTTTTATGTGAGGGAACTACGAGTACATTGCCACGTTCATCTAATTTGTCTTTCATGTAATCCGGGACAACCACGTATTCATAGTCATCGTCGGTTATATCAAATCCCATGTCCTTCACAGTATCCGTTAAGAAATTACTATATACTTTTACTTTAATATTTTCTCTCATATATTTCTTCTTATCGTTTTCTTCAATTAATGATTTGATTTCATTAATTTTTTCTTCATCACATCGTGTATTGAATCTATGCGAAACATCATTAATCGAGTTCAGTAATTGGGTATACGTATTTACCTTAACGGATATCTTCGGAATGTCCGTTTCCGTCTCGGACAATGTTATAACCACATCAGCATCGGCTATCCGATTAACATTCACGACTTCATATTCGGATATGTTTGCAATTTTCAATATGTCCTCACACATGGGTGTAGTAATTATTTTCATCAAATCACATAGTTAATGTTATATGATATAATATATGACTTTCATCATTTAATTAGTTAATCCATTTTTCAAAAGTGCCGATGGAACATCATGTAATGAAAGATGGCTATGTGCACATCTTAAATATTATGATGATTTAATATAATAAGTATAATTGCAAGAAATATAATTATATTCATAAATAAAAAAACCCATCATAATACAAAAATAATAATCAGGAGATACTACCGAATACTATTAGGGGACACTTCTATTTATTTATGAAAAAATATCATGTGATACTATGAATGATGAAAATATGAACAATGGGGATATTAACGGGGATAATACAACCGACATGAATAATCAGAGAATATTTGACAAACCACCGATTATAAGATTATCCAATCCCACAATCACTGTCAACGCACCCGATGATGAAATAACCGAGGATACTGATGAAATTGAACCTATACACGAGGCAGGACTGGAAATCGTACCTACAGCACACATATCCGATAAAAGTGTTGAGATGGTAAAGGAAGTAATATATGCGAAAAAACCGGAAATAGTTGCCATAGAATTGGACATAGGTAGATTTCAGGCATTGTTGAATAAGGAAAGGGGTATAGACCAAAAGGATGAATTTGACCTTAAAAGAATACTCAAGGCATCCAACCTAACAGTCACACTCGTAAGTTCATTTTTGGCGTCAATGCAAAAGAGAATGGGTGAAGAGGTTGGAGTAGATCCGGGTTCCGAAATGCTTGAAGCATATCACATAGCAAAAGAGGTAAACGCAGACTTGGCATTAATCGACAGAAACATACAGGTAACTCTCAAAAGAACGATTAACGGCATGAGCCTTAAGGAAAAACTGTCATTCGTGTGGGAACTGATAAAATCATTCATAATGGGTGATGACATCGAAGAAGACCTGAAGGAAGAAGTGGAAATTCTTAAACAGGAAGATACGATAATGGAGGTCATGAACTTCTTCAAGGAATCATCGCCAGGAGGATACAATGCACTGGTACATGAAAGGGATGCATACATGGCATATAACCTTAAAAGCCTTGAAGACTATAATGTCGTGGCCGTAGTGGGTGCCGGACACAAGGAAGGAATAACGACCTACCTTGAAAATCCCGATACGATTCCAGAGCTTAGCACATTAAACCACGTCGAGGAATCAAGGATATCCATACTTCAAATAATACTGTATCTGATACCAGTAATTTTCGTGCTGCTATTTGTTTTGGCATTCATTCAGGGAATAAACATCCAGGGAGGATTAATTAATTACGTAATATTTGCAGGAACGGGAGCATTTCTGGGTTCACTTCTATCCGGTTCAAAGATTCAGTCTGCAATAGTGGCCTTTCTTGTAGCGCCGATAACGGTCATACATCCACTGTTGGCTGCAGGATGGTTTTCGGGACTGGTGGAAGGCAAACTACGTCACGTGGGATGGGATGACATGCACAGCCTGGCGGACTTCGAATCCTTCAGGGACTTGTGGCATAATCAGCTCTTCAGGGTAATACTGGTGGTTTTAGGTACAAATCTCGGATGTACGATAGGGGTGCTCATGATAATAAACAACGTATTCGTGCCGTACATCCACTCAATATTCGGTATATAAAAAGGTGATATAATGTATTTGATTTTCAGATGCGACTGCGGAAGGGTATTGTATGCAAAGGACACAACAAAAACAAGAAAATGCACATGCGGAAAAAGCCTGGACGTGAAAAAAAGAAGGATACTTAAAATGGCTGATGATGTTGCTTCAGCTGCAGAGGCGGTTCAAAATATGCAGGAAGAGATATATGGAGGCACGTGTTTCAAAACGGCCGATTTATTGTAGAAATTTCTTATTCCTTCAGCAGTTCATTTATTTCTTCCGTTAATCTGCATGCATTGCATGGGCTGTTTGCAGTAGGCTGATTGCACACCGTGCAGGTATTGATTTTAACTTTCTCGTATGGTAGGTTGAAGGTGTCCTTGAATGAATTGAATATACTTCTCTTAATCCCCCTATTTTCTTCTTCAAGCTTATTCAGGAAATTCTTGACATCGCTTCTTAGGGACGTGACCGAATAGGGACATTCCTCGTCATGAATTTCAATAGCGTTAACGACACACCATATTCCGACGTCCTTTTCGGGCAGTTGCCATAATGGTTTTATTCTCGGAACCATCTTCTCGTGTATCCTATCGAGTACGGGACCGAACTTCGAAAACTTGTTGCGGTCGTTTCTTGCAAAGGTCATCAGAAACGACTGTATCTCATCATCCATATTATGGCCGGTGGCTATCCTGTCACAGCCATGTTCATATGCAGTCCTGTTTAACAGATACCTTCTGTAAACTCCGCAAGGCATGCAGCTGCTTTTATATAAATGTCGGATGTCGTCCAAATCATATCCGAAGGCTTCCTTGAATGAGATTACTTCAAGATCAATGTCAAGTTCTTTGCAGTTTGCTATTGCGGAGTCTATGCCGTGATTTCTATAGCCTGCTATTCCCTCATCAATACAGACCGCATCTATCTTGAAATTGATGTCCGACCGGTTCTGATATTCCTTTAGCATGTGAAGCGTAAGAATGCTGTCCTTTCCGCCGGAGACGCCAATCATAATCTTCTGGTTATCTTTGATTAATTCATATTCGGTGATGGTATTGAAGACGTTCTCCTGAACATAGGCGTTAAATGATTCTTTTTCGATTTTCATAAGCAATAATCCGAAGTCAGTTTAAAAAAAATATGTGTGGGGAGGTTATAGTATTTCGCTTGCAGCCTTTTTGACGCAGCAGGCCACGGTATCCAAGTCCTCTTTCGTTAGTGATGGATGGACAGGCAGTGAGATAACCTGTTTGGCCGCACATTCGGCCTCAGGACAGTTGCCTGTAATTCCAAGTTTCTTGTAATATGGCTGATTGTATAATACTATAGGATAATGTACGCCGGTACCGATACCGTTTTTGGTTAAAAAGTCCCGGAACTCGTCTCTTTTATGTGGTACCCTGATTGTGTACTGGTGGAATACGTGGGTTCTGTCGTCTGCCACTTTTGGAGTTGTAACACCTTCAACGTCGCTTAATGCTTCATTTAGGTATTCGGCATTTTCATTTCTGATTCTGTTGAATTCGTCGATGTTTTCAAGCTGTACAAGTCCAATGCTTGCTGCTATATCGGTCATCCTGTAGTTGTAGCCTAAAAGTGACTGTTCATATCTTTTGCTTTCACCGTGAGCCCTAATCATGCCCGCCTTTTCTTCCAGGTCTTCGTCGTTTGTGGTGACCATACCTCCTTCACCGGTTGTCATGTTTTTTGTCGGATAGAAACTGAAGCATCCCATGTCACCGATGCTACCAATTTTTTTGCCCTTGTATGTGGAACCGTGTGCTTGTGCGGCATCCTCAATTACCTTCAGGTCATACTTCTCGGCAATCTCCATTATCGGACACATGTCGGCCGGCTGACCGTAGAGATGTACAGGCAGTATTGCCTTTGTTTTGTCCGTTATTTTCTCCTCGATTTTTGAAGCATCCAACGTGAACGTTTCAGGATCGATGTCACAGTATACCGGTGTGGCATCGGAGTATAATACTGAATTGGATGTGGCCGCAAAGGTAAACGGTGTTGTAATTACCTCGTCGCCTTTATCTACACCAACGGCCTTTAGAGCCGCATGCAGTGCCGTTGTACCGGAGCTTGTCGCTACCGCATATTTGCTTTCCGTATACTCTGCAAATGCCTTTTGGAATTCGTCGACCTTAGGTCCCTGTGCAAGCATACCTGATTTAAGTACTTCCGTAACCGCTTCTATTTCTTCATCGCCAATTATAGGTTTTGCTATGTTTATCATTAAATAACCCCTTCTAGATTTTTTTTATGTAAATAATATTAATATTACTTTAACCTTTAATTTATTCCTAGTTACATATATTTAACTAATCGTATAAATATTCAATACTATTTTTTCTCGTGGAGTTAATCTTTGATTCAGTTGATGATTAACTTGATTGTATTGTAGTGGTGTCCTTGTAAAAAGAAACATTATATATAATACCATGAATATAACAATAGTTATAAAATTGATGGGATGATTAATATGCCAAAGTTTGAAATAGACGGAGAAAAACTATCTGAGAATCCTAATGAATACCTCAAAAATACCTTTGATTTGCCCGTATTCGATGGAGATTATGAGGATATCTACCAATACCTCATAGGTTTCTACAACAAGACGCTCATAATTTTGACAAAGAGTTCCAAAGTAGATTCGGATTTAATCGACGTATTCGAAAGGGCATCAGACTACAATTCAATGGTCAAATTCGAAATAGTTGATTAGATAACCTTTCCTAAACTCCCTTATTTGACCATTTTTTTCTAAATAAAATATTCTGCAAAATATCACCTCGGTTTACGGTATTGGGGGGATTAGGGTATTGCGTAATCACACTTTAAATTTTCATACTTTTTTTACGTTGTTTTGCTGTCAGGATTATATGTCTTCAAAGCCAAAGAAATATTACATTTAAAAAAGAGAATAGTAATTAGACAGATTGACTGATTGATGTATGAGGTAATATTTATGGAGACACATTTTGTTGAGGAAGGATTGGTAAAGATTCAAGTACCCAATTTTGAGAAGGTATCCTCCAGGGCACCGGTATTCTACAATCCGGTAATGGAATTAAACAGGGACATATCGGTTGTAGTGATAAACCAGTATAGGAAAGAATTGGATCATGACATCACGATATGCGATGCCTTCGGCGGAACTGGCATACGTGGAGTAAGATACTCAAAAGAAATAGAAGGGGTAGAATCAATAGATATATGTGATGTAAATCCGCTGGCAATAGAACAGATTAAAAAAAATATCGAACTCAACGCTACCGGAAATATTGAAGTGCATAAGACTGACGCCAACATCCTGCTTCAATCAAACAAGGGATTATATGACGTGGTGGATATAGACCCATTCGGAACGCCTTCAATGTTTCTACAGGCAACCTCGGCTAATATCCGACCCGGCGGATTAATATGCATAAGTGCAACTGATACCTCTGCATTATGCGGCACGTACCATGATCCATGTCTAAGAAAATACGGGGCAGAACCTCAAAAAACCGAATACTGCCACGAAAATGGAATACGTATACTTATAGCCGCAATAGCCCGTAACCTGGCGGTAAACCAGAAATACCTGAACGTGCTTTTTTCACACAGCACGGAACATTACATGCGAGTATACGCGACGGTAGCCAGGGGAGGAAAAAAGACCAACGAATCACTTGACAATATCGGCTTTATAGCCCATTGTCCAAAGTGTCTCTACAGAACGACATATAAAGGCTTTGCGCCGGCAATGGATGAAAATTGTCCCGAATGCGGACATAAATATGATATAGCTGGTCCATTATGGTTGGGAGATATCTCCAACAAGGAATTCATAGCTAAAATGATGGAAATGACAGAATCATTAAATCTCAATACAAAGGATAAGCTGCTTGATTTGTTTGAAAAGTGTTACAATGAAGCGGCCGGTCCGATAACATTCTATGACATTCATAAGCTATGCAAAAAACTTAAAATCAGTGCTCCAAAGATGAATGACGTGATTGATGAGATTCAAAATAGGGGATATTTCATATCAAGAACGCACTTTAAATTGACAGGTATGAGAACGGACATGCCTCTTGATGAACTGAAGAAACTTATTGTGGAAGTCAAAAATGAATAATCCCCTTTAAAACTTTTTTTTATTGATATGAATGAGTTTCGAAAAAAATAATATTTTGGAATAGGCAGATGGCTCTTTTTATAATGATTTTTGCCAAGTCCCTCTAAAATCGATTAATTCACCAAATCAGAAAAATTTAAAAAAAATGAGTTAGGTAGTAGCGTTTTGCTACTATTCATAGTCTAACATGTTGTGTGTGTAGTAATATTGCAATTCCGATGCATGCTGGATTTCGTATGATCTGTATGGGTTGTTGAAGTATGGGAATATTGAACCGGTAACGGCATGTAATATTCCACCGATATGTCCGTATTGCTTGCAACAGACTTTGTAGTATAATGGGAATCCGCAGCCCGGATTTATGAATATGCTTCCCTGCCTTACTGTTCCGTGCCATACCATAGGAACAGGTCCTTCCTGTCCCTGTCCCTGTGCAAATTCCATCACTCTGGCCCATGCATCATCGAAGTTATCATATATTTCTCCATCAACCTTATAACCCCACTTGTCCTCTGGTACTCCGTTGATTCCATAGTCTATAACCTGATTCCAGTCGATATTGACTTGGGCACCGGCGGTATCCATGAATGCCATTTCAATAATATACACTTTACCGTTCATGAAGTTCCTATAATTGGAACTTCCCGCATAATGCAGTACTATTGCACATTTGGAATTTCTTTCTTCAGCATATTGTGCAAGCAGATTTGCATGTACGTGTTCCGGATACATATCTGGATTGGCTATTTTAACAAATGCCAGTCTGCCCAGCGGTTCCACATCATCTGATGCTCCGGATGAAGCTATATAAACGATTCCTATAAGTAAAAAAATTACAATTATGAAAGACACATACCATTTCATTATTTTCACCATATTTTAAACTTATATATTTTATTTTATCAATTAATATTTTTATATTTAATTATTTTTCTTTTCTGTGAAATGTTGGAAAGTCAGGAGTATCGGCAGGTATATTTTACATTATAAAAAATGGATTGTTGATTGTTGTAATTTGTATTACAATTCCTATTTTTTATTTTTAATTGTTATACTTCAATTATTTTTCATGTCCAAATGGGCTATTGATGTTTCATATCTAGTGTTATTTTCATAAAATGATATGAATGTTCAACATTATTTTAACTATATCTCATATTATGTTCTTATTATTTTTAGAGATATTCTTTTAATTATGGTGATTTTCAAAAGGTTTATATATGTTGTTTATTAAATCATTATCTATGAATTAATAATTTCAGTAAAATTTTTTCATAAAAAAGATTAATGTATGGTGATAATATGAATGAACATGAAGAAAATGCAAGTCCATATAAAGTAGTTGTATCTATGGATGATTTAGATAAGAAAATATTGGATTTATTAACGACAGATGGACGTAAATCATACAGAAAAATTTCAAGAGAATTAGGAGTCTCTGTAGGAACAGTTCATAACCGTGTTGATAAATTGACGAAATCAGGTATAATCAATAAGTTTGTTCCGATAGTAGACCATGAAAAATTAGGTTATAACCTAACTGCAATTATTGGTTTAGAACTACAGGGTGGAACAATAAATTATCTGGTTGATAAAAAACCGTTCAAAAGTAATCTACTCGCTGTTTATGATGTAACCGGTCAATTCGATGCTATACTAATAGCCAAATTCAGAGATACATTTGAATTGAATGATTTCATCAAATCATTACTGAAAGAAGAACCGGTAGTCAAAACATATACACAAACAGTATTAAACATAATCAAGGAAGAACTGAATTCCTCAATGATTGTAATGGATTAATTTCAATCAGTTAGAATTATGTTTAAAATATGACATTAACTTATTATTCCAAAAAATAAAAATGTTATAAGCTTAATAGATTGGAAAAAATCTATTAAACAATAACTTTTTTCCAAAAACACTATTTTTCAAAAATCATTATCCAAATCCTTATTGTCTATCAAAAAGGTATTTTTCTTGATGTCTAAAATATTTGTATTTCCTAATACAAAGATTAACATATGGATAGAACAACTATAAAAATAAATTAATAAACAACTTTTAAAATGATACAAATTATCAGTCAATAGGAGAATAAAAATGAGCATGTGTGAATTTCCGGATACACAAGACAAAGAACCTGAAACGCCAATATCTCTTACAAAGGTTGGAGTGACGGGAGTAAAGAAGCTGTTAAAAATTAAGCGTGAGGATAAAAGGCCAATAATATTACTGCCTACCTTCGACGCATTTGTGGATTTGCCAAGCACTCAAAAGGGAGTGCATATGTCCAGAAATCCGGAAGCGATATCCGAAATAATAGATGAAGCGGTAAACGAATCCCAGATACATATAGAAACGTTATGTGCCAATCTGGTGAAAAAATTGCTTGAAAAACATGAATATGCAAAACAGGCAGAAACGGAAGCACGCGGTGAATACATCATCAATAAGCTCTCCCCGGTAACACGCAAAAAAACACAGGAAACAACACAGATAATAGCAAGAGCAACAGCCGTTAAAAATGATGACGGATCGATATCCGTAAAGAAAATGATTGGAGCGGAAGTAGTAGGCATGACCGTCTGTCCATGTGCACAGGAATCCGTCATGAAAGAATCAAAAACTAAGCTGCTTGAATTTCTGGATGAAGAAACCGTTCAAAAGGTAATGGAGTCAGTAACATTTGCCTCACATAACCAGAGAGGAATTGGAAGCATACTTCTTGAAGTCTCTGAAAACCAGGACGTCAACGTGGAAGACTTGATTGAAATCATACAGAACTCCATGAGTTCACCTGTATGTGAACTACTCAAAAGACCTGATGAAAACAAGATAGTTACGAATGCACATAAAAATCCGGTATTCGTAGAGGACTGCGTACGAAACATGGTCGCAGGCATACTTGAAAAATATCCACAGCTACCCGACAACTCATTCGTCAC
The DNA here is from genome assembly GCA_003266065.1 of Methanosphaera sp. rholeuAM130. Taxonomy (GTDB): domain Archaea; phylum Methanobacteriota; class Methanobacteria; order Methanobacteriales; family Methanobacteriaceae; genus Methanosphaera. Next base: position 2,075 of record MUZY01000118.1, on the reverse strand, counting down.
GATAAAACAGGTAAATGAGGAAAGCATACATCAACACAACGCATTTGCTCAAAAAAATGCTTCATTAGGACAATTAAGAGAAGAAACAAATTGGAGGAAGTAATATGGAAGTAATAGAAGTGTCACGTCAAATAATGGAATATCTGGGAGTTTTTGAAGGATCCAAACCGGTACTGCACGATGCCGATGCAATGATAATCAAGGGCAAAACCCACGATAAGCTCAAGGAAGATGAAATAACTCCGAAACTTGAAGAGCTCTTTGAACATTTGAACATTAAAAGGGTATATCTTACCAGCCAAAAGGCAAAATCATTAACCGACAGAGCCGACAAAAAACTCCGAAAGGTTGCCGAAGTATACGATGAATCCGCAGGTATCAGCGGATTGGAGAGAATGAAACAATCCTTTGAAATGACCGGCTGCACAGCGGATTACATGATAGGCCAAATGGATTCGGATATAGTGGTATACGTAATGGTATGGTTTGACAAATCAGACTACTGGCCGATGTTCGTGGAATCTGCCGTTATTAGATTGGATTCTGATGATGATGAATAACGAAGGGAATTAACCGATATATTGAATTGCTGATGGTGGTTGGATGGAGGGTATAATCACAAAAAACGATGCATATGGCATGTTAAATGCTAAAATAAGTGAATTTCTGGATTATATTCGGGAAATTAATCGGGATAAATCTAAGCAGGTGACCTATTCCAGAAACATTTTTCTGCCCTTGACGCATATCTGCCAAAATAGCTGTGGTTACTGCAACTTCAAGGAATCCCCCGAGGATACAAAGAACCTGCTTATGAACGAAGATGATGTACGGATGCTTTTAAAGAGGGCAAATGAATATAACTGCAGCGAGGCACTCTTTACCTTCGGCGAAAATGCGGATGAAGTGGACGTTGTAAAAAATAAATTGGAAGAGTATTCCTTCTCATCCATGGTGGAGTATGTTCATCACTTATCCGGGATATGTCTGAACGAATATGAAATACTGCCCCATACCAATATGGGGATAATATCCCGGAAAAATCTCCATTACCTCTCCGATGTAAACGCATCCATGGGACTGATGCTTGAGACCACAAACAAAAATCTTCTTGAAACGGTGGCACACAAGGACAGTCCAAGCAAAAATCCCGCCAAGAGAATAAAGTTCATAGAAGACGCGGGAAAGGAACAGATTCCATTTACGACAGGAATGCTTGTGGGAATAGGTGAAGATTCCCGTGACTGGGTGGATACCCTGTTTGCGATTAAGAAATTGCATGAAAAATACGGCCATATACAGGAGATTATCATACAGAACTTCAAGCCCAAGGAAAATACTCCGATGGCAGGTTATCCAGAAACGCCCGTGACGGATTTGCTGAAGCTGACGGTTATCGCCTCATTAATCTTTGACGATGTGAGCATACAGATTCCGCCGAATCTAAACAGTAATCTGGTAACGCTGTTTGCACTTGTGGGGGCAGATGACTTCGGTGGAATATCACCGGTTACAGGCGATTACATCAATCCCGAATTGCCATGGCCAAGCATAATAAACCTGGAAAAGCAGTTGGCTACAATTGGTTATACGTTAACCGAAAGGCTTCCCGTCTATGATAAATACGTGTCCGGGGATTATCTATCCGATGAGGTGTTGGATGTAGCCTCGAAAATCAAAAGAAGAAACAATATCTAATGGGATTTTTTCTTCTTGAAAATTCTTTTTATTCTATTTTTTGATAAATTTTTTAAATTCCCTTAATAATATCACTTATTTTCAGAAGTTATGCTACTGGATATCAGTATACTCTAATGTCAACCACAGTATGATAAACGCCGGGTGAATACTTCTTTATGCTTCTTTTATTAAGCACTTCAATTTTCCTGTCAACCTTATCTGCGGCACATCTGACCCTCTCGACGGGCCTTTCAAAGAGTATGGGCTCCGGTGTGGATTCGTGGTAGTGGATGATTCCACCTCTTTTGAGGTACTTCATGGCACTGTCAAGATAGTGATGCGTACCGCCGATGTATCCCATCATGATTCTGTCTGCTATGTGGTCGAAGTCCTGC
>MUZY01000270.1:2584-3115 GCA_003266065.1 Methanosphaera sp. rholeuAM130 | reverse complement strand
TATTGTAACAGTAGAATTATACCCAGCGTTGTATATTGCTCCCCCATTACCTGTTCCGTAGTGAGTGGATTCTAGAATTGTGAACATGAAACCTGCAGTATTGTCCGTAAGATTGGTGTTGTATATTGTAACAATACTATAACCTCCATAGTAACCCGCAGAGTTGTATATTGCTCCTCCATTGTTTTCTGCATTGTTTTGTGCAATGTGGCTGTTGTAAATTGTAACAGTAGCACCATACTCATTGCTTATTGCTCCTCCACTACCCTCTGTCGCGTTGTTGTGTGTGAAGTTGGTGTTGTTTATGATAACAGTAGCACCATCCTCATTGCTTATTGCTCCTCCAGATGATGCGTTGTTATGTGTGAGGTTGGAGTCTGTTATGTTAACAGTACCATTACCCCCATTGCATATTGCTCCTCCAGTGCCTGTTATGTTATTATGTGTGAGGTTGGAATCAGTTATAATAACAGTACCATTACCCCCATTGCATATTGCTCCTCCAAAACATATGGTGGTGGTCACCATTGA
>MUZY01000270.1:1234-2537 GCA_003266065.1 Methanosphaera sp. rholeuAM130 | reverse complement strand
TTACCAGTGCTTTCTATTGCACCCCCATTACATGCACTGTTGTGTGTGACATATGAGTTGTTTATTGTAACATTACCCCCCCCGTTGTCTATTGCTCCTCCATTGCCACTTCTAAATTGAATTTTACCTTCAATGTATATCCATCGACCTGCAATATTGTCCGTGATGTTGGTGTTGTTTATCATAGCACTACCGGAGTTTTCTATTGCTCCTCCCATACTTGTTGCATAGTTGTGTGTGAGACATGTGTTGTTTATCGTAATGTTACCTTTGTTGTTTATCGCTCCCCCAGTGGTTGCTGTGTATTGGGTTAATGTGATGTTGTTTAACGTTAAATTATAACCTGTACCTATTTGCATAAATTGGTATCTGTTAATTCCGTCGAGTACAAATTCATTTCCGTTTATAATCAGTTTACGGGTGCTGCCTGTGGCATCCATCCATGTCATATCAGCAGTTGCAGTGTAATTTCCCTTCATTAGATTTATCGTAACGTTATCATAACTACTGGTTTTTGCATATTCAACGGCTTTTACAAGAGCCGGATAACCTGTTACGATGAGGTTGTCTCCTTCTATCGGTGAATCTATTATAAATGTGTTCATGTTGAATTTTTTCTGATCTTTCCCATTTACTACCAGTTTGATTGTGTAAATTCCCTGGGGTAAACTACATTCAAGGTTATTTCCAGAATATATTGGTGTAGTTTCATCATCAAGGTATATTCTAACAGTACCCATATCAATAAAATCATCACTTTCAACTAATTTGAGAGTATATTGTCCATTGTTTTTAGTAATTATATAGTTTTGTGGCGTATTCATGTAGAATGTTGAATTGGTAGTGTTTACCATACCCCCATTGTTTCCTATTGCTCCTCCACGTGTTGCATTGTTTTGCGTGAAGTTAGTGTTGCATAGAGTAAGATTACCCTCATTGACTATTGCTCCCCCTTCCTGTGTTGCATAGTTTCGCATGAAGTTGGAATCCCTTATTGTAAGATTACCCCTGTTTTGTATCGCACCTCCATAATCTGATGTATAATGAGTTAAAGTAATGTTTTCAAGTACCAATGAACAACCATTTTCAACAGAAATAAATCTTTCATCAGTATTTGAACCATCAAGAGTTACCCCATTTCCATGTATACATAATTCCCGAGTAGTTCCTATTGTTTTATTCCAACTTATAGCTCCAGTTGAATTGTAATCACCGGGACACATATAAATGTAATATTCCTCCTTTGAAGATTCCTTAGCATCATTCACTGCATTGACAAGTTCCGTGTAATTAGTTACCACAC
>MUZY01000270.1:0-1111 GCA_003266065.1 Methanosphaera sp. rholeuAM130 | reverse complement strand
GACTATTCATGTCAAACGTGGAATTTATACATTTTGCATTAGCCCAATAGTTGTATATTGCACCCCCCTGAGTTGCATTGTTTTGCGTGAAATTAGAGTTGTATGAAAAAACATCACCCAAATAGTTAAATATTGCTCCTCCACGTGTTGCGTTGTTTTGCATGAAGTTGGTGTTGTTTATTATAACATCCCCATACGCGTTGTTGAATATTGCACCTCCATAATCTGTTGCATGGTTTTGAGTAAAATATGAGTTATATATAGTAAGATCCCTTCTATCGTTGTAGATTGCACCTCCCCCCAAATTTCCTCCCGCAGTGCCTGTTGCAGTGTTATTTATAAAGTTGGCGTTCATAATGGTAAGATAACCATAGTTTTCTATTGCTCCCGCCATTTCTGCACTACAATTTGTGATAATGATATCATTTATTGTAACATTCATGCTCGAAGGAATGTATAGGAACCTGTATTGGTTGTCACCGTTTATGGTAAAATCATTACCGTTAATTGTCAGCGTTTTAATGCCAGAGTTTAATGTTATGCTTCCGGCTAGTGTTATGTTTTGGGTAATGTTTATCATGACATCATCAAATGAATCGCTCGTCAATGTATTGTTCAGTAATTCGAAGTCACCTACGTTCACCGGTTGGCTTTCTTTTTTCGTATTTTTTTCATCCTTAATTATTTCTTTATTTTTCTCTTTGTATGTCGCACTATCCTGCACGTCTATGGTAGTACTCCCTGCACCTTCCACTGAAGCGGTTGGAGTATCCAAGCGTAGGAGATCATCTGCTACATCATCCGTAGCGGATGTACTTGCCATATCGGCCGATATGTCGGTTGCACTCACGGCTCCTACAATAAGTAGAAGCAATGCAACGGATAGTATTATTGCTTTGGTTTTCATCTTTTTTTACTTCCATTATACTTTTCATTATCAAATCGAACAATTACCGTTCTTGTTTATAGTATAGTACTTTGGTTAATATTAATGTTTCTTGGTTATTTATCAGTTTAATATTGCGGTTTTGCTTTTATTTATCCGTGAAACTTCATTTATATAATCACATTACAAAATGAAAATAATTTGAAAGATTATAATCACGTTACA
>MUZY01000001.1 GCA_003266065.1 Methanosphaera sp. rholeuAM130 | reverse complement strand
ATATAAAGTATTTTATTTGGTATTGAAAAATGCAAAGCCCAATAAGGATTTGAAAGAGTTAGCAATCCACCATACTACGACTATATAACGAATGCAACTAATTGTAATTTAGCTTTCATATATATTAACAAATCATTTTCCGTATTTAACAACTAGCAACTAACATTAAAGCCCATATATTTACATACCCACTATTTAAAGTTTAATGCAGAGAAAATTAAACTCTTAAAAAAAATCTTTAAAAAAAAGTCATGATGAAAAGAAAAAATGAATATTCATTAGGCTATTATAAATGGTCACGGTATATTTTTATAATATGTCCATTATTTCAATGCTCTCGATGCTTAAATTCATTTCCCATAATAATTACTCAATCAAACGGATAATATTGACAGACATTTATATCCACCAATCTAATGTATCTTAAGCTTTTATCATCCCTAATTTTTAGCTTTGGAGGTTGTAAATTCCATTAGTATATCCTAACATCAGTAGTTTAATGGTGATTTCGTTATTCAACTCAAATTCAGATGAATACTACTGTCTTAACATAAACCCAGTTTTAGTTTATTTATGGAAGAAATAATCAATGATAGGATATGTCCGTTGACGTTATTTCCATTTTGAAGTATGGATAATAATCATGCACATAATGTTTGAGAATGAAAGACAAATCAATCATACAATGCAACGTTTAAAACAACACCAATTTAAACAAATTCATTGACAATATGAGCAATAACTAATTGAATACCAATATTTTTCACGTATATTTCATCAAAGTAAATTCATATAATAATTGACCACACAAAATCAATTATATTTTATAAAATTATTAAAATAATTTTATTTCATACAAGCTTTATTTAATTATATAAATCAAACAAAACTATACCTATACCCCCTATAGGTACAATTATTACTTGTATTTCATCGTATTTAAACTTATTTCAGAGGATTACAAGACAAATAAAATGAATTTGGCTCAAATAAACAAACATTAATGAAGTTCAAATGACAATAAAAATAAAAGAAAAATGAATTAAATAAAAAAATTGTGAAAAATAATTAAATGACCCATACAATCATAATTAATGACAATTCACGAAAATATTACAATAACTATAATAAAACTCCTAAAAAGATATTTAAAGTATTTAAATCAAAAAATAGAAATAAAACAGAAAATGGTTTAAGAAAAAACCAATATTAAAAAATTATATTCTTGAGTAATAATCGATAATCTTAGATAAATCCTGGATAGCTTCACTACTGTCTCCCTTATCTATTGCATCCTTAACACAGTGATTCATATGTCCTTCAAGTATGATGCTTCCCACTTTATTTAATGCCGATTTTGCCGCGTTTACCTGCATTAAAACATCCTCACACGGAATATCCTCTTCTATCATACGATCAATAGCCTTTACCTGACCTTCAATTTTACGTAATCTTCTGTGTAAATTATCTGAATCCATACATTGTTTCATAATATCACCTTATTATATATCTTTTTTATCAATAACTTCAATACCACTTTTTCTGCCGACAATTACCTTATCCACAACACCCGCAAATATTCCATTTTCCACTACTCCCGGTATGGAGTTTAATTCAACTTCCAAGTTGGAAGGATTTTCTATAACATTGAAATTGGCATCAAGTATAAAGTTTCCATTATCCGTTATTACCGGTCCATCCTTCTGAATTCCCATACGCAACTGCGAATCCACATTCATATCCATTAATGCCCTTTTGACCAGCCTTAACGATTCTGGTATGATTTCAATCGGCAATGGAAATGCCCCCAATTTATCAACCATCTTGCTTTCATCAACTATTACAACAAATTTATCCGCACTGGTATCTATAATTTTTTCCTTGGTGTGTGCTGCTCCCCCACCTTTTATCAAATCCAGTGTAGAACTGACTTCATCTGCCCCGTCAACGGCGATGTCAATATCATGTTCATCGATGCTTGTTACTTTGATTCCAAGATTTCTTGCAAGAATCAGTGATTGAAACGAGGTAGGAATTCCCATGATGTCCAACTCCTCATCCCTTACTCTTTTAGCTAAAAATTTTATGAAGTGTACCGTTGTAGAACCTGTCCCCAATCCAACAACCTGTCCGTCCTCTATTAACTTCGATGCCTGTTTTCCAACGTTTTGTTTTAATAAATCCATATCCATTTCATTCACCTAATGACTTAGTATTACTTCCGTTAAATTGTTTCCACACTTACAGGATAATGCAGGTCCTATCTCTTCTATTCTACATTTATCATCATTGTATAAACCTTCCGGATGGCAGATATCCCAATTTTCACATTCACTATCGCAAGTTGGATTTCTGAATATTACGGTTGAACCCTTATAGGCTTTTTTGGATTCGATGACCGTCCGAATTGTAGCCGGTTCCACCTCAATTGTACGTACCGTTCCATCCTTATGTAATGGACATTTATGTGTAACTTTTTTAACATCAGTAATGATATATTTTCTTCCTTCTTCCAAGTTTAAACAAGTTCTTTTAAANNCTACAGTTTTCACATTTTACGCTTCCACCATAGAATGTGAATACCAATCCTTTTTTGGCTAAACTTTCTCCGATTAACGTTATCACTTTGAAACCTCCAAATCCTTATTCTATTACATTTGTTTTTATTGCTATGTTTTCTGCAGCCTCTCTTGTAAGACCTCTATCTCCCAAAATTGTATACCTGTTTTTTCGAATGTTATGTGCCTGAGTCAATGCTTCTATTATATATTCCTCTTCAATACCCAATTCTTTTGCCGTTGTTGGAGCATTAACTTTTTTAAGGACTGATTGAATGTTTTTCCAATCGCCACCCTGCAGGTACATCATCATTATTGTACCTACACCACATTGTTCACCATGCAATGCAGGTTTTGGTGCTATTTTATCCAGTGCATGACTGAATTTATGTTCCGATCCGCTTGCAGGTCTGCTTGTACCGGCTATACTCATTGCCATTCCACTGCTAATCAATCCCTTGACTACTATCGCCGTACTTTCAGGATGTCTTGGCTGGATGTTATCAGCCTCTTGAATTAATAACTTTGCAGTCATAACCGACAATGCCGCTGCTGAATCACTGAATGGTTCATTTATTAATTTATATGCCAATTTCCAGTCCTCTACAGCCGTTAAGTTCGAGATTATATCTGCAAATCCAGATGCTGTGAATTTATATGGTGCTTGAGATATTATCTGCGTATCCGCCAGGATTGCAAATGGTGCATTTGCCTCTAACGATGCACTACCTGTATTATTTTTAATAGATGCCCTTGGAGACGCTATTCCGTCATGTGCAGCCGTTGTAGGTATGCTGATAAATGGAATATTATTTCTTGTTGATGCTATCTTTGCAACATCAATTACCTTTCCTCCACCTACCCCCAGTATTGCCGATGACTCCAGGGAGGATTCCTGTACTTGAGTTACGATTTCATCAGTCGCTTGGTTGATTATTATTTCATCTATTTCATAATCATCGTTTTCAAGCACGTGGGTTACATGATTTCCGGCTATTTTTTTTGTTGTGTTTCCTGTTACTATTGTTACTTTCTTCTTTGATAGTAATGTATCACATACTTGCCCTATTTCATCTAATATTCCAGGACCGGTATGTATTTCTCTTGGTAATTGAACATTTCGAAAATCCATTAGTATGACAACCATTTAATTATTTATTTTTTTGGATTAATATGATATTATTTATATCATTTCTTACTTATACAATTTTTTTTATTTTTGAGTTTTTTTGTTGATTGTATTTTCAGTTTGATTTTTTGAAATTTGTTAAATAATTAATAGTAAAAATAGTAATTTTCTAAAAAAAATTTAGACTAATAAAAGTTCTTTATTTTTTAATATATATACTTTTCTATCACTTATATACGGACAACCCCCTTATTCAACATTTCCCCAAATAAATTAGATTTTAGTGAATGAAAAATCAAGTAAAATGTAAAAAATGACCAATTAAATAAAAATTTAACTTTTTTTATCAAGCAAAATAGAAAATCGTCTAACAAGTTTAAATATTAATAAGTATAAAAATCTAATTAGATGATGTGAATATAATGAAATGTATATATTTTATCATTAAATGAATAACCCTACCTTTTAGGTAGTGGATGAAATATTCTTAAAAAATCATTGTTTACCAAAAGTAATATAAAACAAATGATTTTTGTTAATGTACATAAAATAGAAAAAACATGATTTGACATGTTTTTTAACATTTGTATAATTTATGTCGTCGGCAATTCTATATAATTTGGAGGCTAATTAAATGGCAAGCACAATGCAAAAATTTTTAGCAGAATTAATAGGATCATTCATATTAGTATTCTTCGGTACAGCATCAGTTGTACTAGTATTACTAGTAAACGGTGGTCTTGATATAGCAGCTATTACCATGGCTGATTGGGTTGCAATCGGATTAGCATTTGGTTTAGCTTTAACAGTAGCAATTTATGCACTGGGTCCTATCTCTGGTGCACACTTTAACCCAGCTGTAACTATAGGTTTATGGGCTGGTAAAAAATTCCC
>MUZY01000279.1:1820-2941 GCA_003266065.1 Methanosphaera sp. rholeuAM130 | reverse complement strand
AGGTATTTTACCGTAAGGTTGTATGCTCCACTTTCATTTAACGTGGTTGTAACGCTTGTATCTGTGCCTGTAATGGTGGCTTTCGCCACTGTTTTATTTGTTGCCCTGTTTATTACCTCAATATTTCCACTTGTTACTGCCTGCTTTGTAACTGTATCAGTTACCTTTATGGTTATTGTATTGTTCAGTGCCGTTTTATTGTTTATTGCTGTTGTGGTAGTGGATAATCGTTTTTGAACGTCAATTACCAGTTTATTGGCTGATGCGTTATATTCATCATCGCCGTTGAATTTTACATTTATCGTATTTTTTCCTGCCGGTAGTGTTAATGCTACTTCTACCGTACCTTCATTACCGGTGTTCGTGTTTATTTCTTTGCCGTCAGGTAGTGTTAGTGTTACAGGTGCATTTTTTATAACACTATCGGTTACACGGTCTTTTACCGTTACCTCAATTGTCGTATTGTTGTATGTATTGTTTTTTATATTTGTTTCTGTTTTTGATGCCCTTTTGTTTACCGTGATTGTATGGGTTTGTGTTGTGCCGTTGTATTCATCATTGCCTGTAAATTCTACCGTAATGATGTTTTCTCCTACAGGTAGATTTGCCCTTATTGTATAGTTTCCATTGCCATCAGTCTGTGTTTGTGTTGAAGTTGCATCGGGGTATGTGATTTTTACAGGTGCATTTGCTATTCTTGTATTTGTCACGGGATCTTTGACTGTGATACTTACTGAAGTGTTGGCATAGCTTAGGTTGTTATCAGTAAATTCAATTTCAGATAGCCTGCCTACTACCACAATATCGTCCATTACATATATGCTTCCGGTGTAGTTATCGTTTTCCAGGTAGTTTACAGTTAATTGAGTAACTCCTTTCGTGTTTATGCTCGTGGTTATGATGCTATTTCCCGTATTGTTTATGACACCAGTTCCCACTGTGTTTCCATTATTGTCCGTTATATTCACTTGTCCCCATGTCACTATCTTATTGTTATGAATATCATTTACCGTTACCGACAATGTTGTATTTTTCGCGGTATTGTTTGTCACAGTGGCGGTTATGCCGGTAGGTATTTTCTGTGAAGTAATCTTTACCTCGGTGCTATTTGCAAGATATTC
>MUZY01000279.1:338-1807 GCA_003266065.1 Methanosphaera sp. rholeuAM130 | reverse complement strand
CAGCTGCAATTCCCTCATCGCTTGTTTTAAGCTGTCGTGTTTGATTGTTAACGCTTAACGTGATGTTTCTTTCCAGTGGATATCCGTCCTGATCTTTCAGGGTTATTGTCAAGTTTACAGGCTCACCTATTATTGGATTGGTGTCGTTTGAGGTAATTGTCAGCACCGTATTGGATATCAGTATGTTGTCTTTTATAAGATATTTTCGCCAACTATCGCCGGTAGTGTTCACGTAAGTGTCGTGACTTAATTTAAGATTCCAGCCGGCTTTGTTGTCGCTAATGTATAGTGTGCTCAGGTTGAACAGATTGGCTGTTACATTTGCATAGGTTGCGGTGGATTTGTAGCTGGTTATGTTGACTGTGGCGTTTGTGAAGTTGTTATTGCTTATATTTACGGCCATCTGTCCATTTATGACATTATGGAGTATAATGTCGCCGTAGGTTATGTTGGAGTCATGAATTATTATATTCATATAATCGTATAGGTTTATGTTTGAACTATCCTCTCCTTCCAGGTAAATCAGTTCACTGCTTTTTTGGTCTTTCGTATTGTTGTGGAAGTTTGAGTTGACTATTTTAAGAATTGTACCGTTCTCATTTGCTATGATACTGCCGTGACGGTCTGCACTGTTTTGTGTGAAATTACATGTGCTGATGTTGATTGTTGCATTGTTGGAGTATATTACACCGCCATCTTCTGCAGTATAACGGGTCATCGTAAGGTTTTTCAAATCCAAACTGTAATGATTTCCCACAGTCATGAAGCGGTACCTGTCGTTACCGTCAAGAGTCACTCCATTTCCATATATGATTAATTTGCGTACTCTGCCACTTGCATCACTCCACGTCATATTGGCGGTTGCATTGTAGTTTCCTGGAGATAAATATATACAGTAATCGTTACTGTCTGATGTCTTGGCATTTTCAACAGCTTCTACAAGTTCGCTATAGTTATGTACAACACAGTCTACGAACGGCTCCAAGATAAATACGTTATCATTGAAAGTATCTGACGGATCATTGTTTACCCTCATTCTTATCAGGCAGCCTTTAGGTACCGTGTATCCATTTAACGATCCCGTGTAGACCGGACTTTCTTCATTGTCAAGGTAAATGCTAACGTCGTTTACATTGATGTAACTATCCGATTGTATGAATTTTATTTTTGAATCATCGATTATGAAGTTTTCGGGGGTGTTTGACCTGTATGTGGATGAGATGACGCTTGCATTCATATTCCAGTTCAGGGATATTACACCGCCGCTATTTACTGCATCATTATCTGTGAATGTGGAGGACGTGAAATTGGCATTACCTTTGGTGTTTCTAAGCACACCACCCGAAGCGGATGCATGGTTTTTTGTGAAAGTGGAACCGTTACAGATAATCTGCCCCTCTTCAAGCATTACTGCAGCACCGTCAGTTGCATTGTTATGTGTGAAGTTTGAGGTTTGAATTTCAACAGTT
>MUZY01000279.1:0-304 GCA_003266065.1 Methanosphaera sp. rholeuAM130 | reverse complement strand
TGTGTGAGGTTGGAATATGTTATGCTGATGTTACCCATATTGTTTATTACTGCTCCTCCGGCCTCTGCAGTGTCGTGGCTGATAGTGGAGCATGTTATGTAAACGGTAGCTTTATCGTTTGATATTGCTCCTCCGTTAAAATCCGATTTGTCATAGTTGAGGTTGGAGTCTGTAATGTTAATGATACTGTAATCATTGTTCGATATTGCCCCGCCATATTCTGATGCGTTGTTGTAGCTGATGTTGGAATTTGTTATGCTGACATTGCCGCCACGGTTATTGCATATTGCTCCTCCATATTTTG
>MUZY01000122.1:688-2001 GCA_003266065.1 Methanosphaera sp. rholeuAM130 | reverse complement strand
CTTTCATATTCCAGATAAAATTATAACTATTAATAGCATGTTTTACATAATTATTAATGAATTAAAGATTATCGAATAAAAAACAATCAATCTTTTTAATAATATAACGAACAACAACAAGGAGAAAAGTAACATGACAAATATACAACTGGAAATAGCAAGCCGCGTAAAGGACATGAGAGAAGTATGTGAAATAAGCCTGCAGGAAATGGCACAAAAACTGGATGTGCCCGTGGATACCTATCAAAAATATGAATCAGGGGAAATGGACATCCCCGCAAGCATACTCTATGAAGCATCCCAAATATTCGATGTGGATACAAGCCTGCTTTTAACAGGTGAAGATACAAGAATGAGCGTATTTGCAGTAACGAGAAAGGATAAGGGAATACGAATCGACAGACGTGAAGCATACGACTATGAAAACCTGGCATCAAACTTTTCACATAAGGAAATGGAACCATTCATAGTAAACGTCATGCCTAAAGAGGAAGGATACATACCCGAACCGAACTACCATAAGGGATACGAATTCGTATACGTACTGGAAGGAAGACTAAGGGTATTTATCAAAGACAACATCATAGACCTCAACGAGGGAGACTCCATATACTTCGACTCATTATACAAGCACTCAATGATAGCCTTGGACAACAAGCCCGTCAAATTCCTAGACGTACTGAAACTATAAAAAAGGTGAAAAGATGACATCATTACTGGAAAGATATGTGGAAAGAACCCAATTCGAGTCATACGATGACTTCTATGAAAACCTTAACATAAAAGTACCCGAAGACTTCAACTTTGCATACGACATCGTCGACGTCTATGCAAAAGAACAACCCGACAAAGTAGCACTTTCATGGTGTGATGAGAAAGAGGAGAAGGTATTCACATTCAAGGACCTGAAATACTTCAGCGACAAGGCTGCAAACTTCTTCACATCCCTGGGAATAACAAAGGGAGACCGCGTACTCTTGACGCTAAAAAGCAGATATGACTTCTGGTATTGCATGCTNNGGTGGAATAAAAACGGTAATAGTGATAAGGGAAGACGGAGTACCCGAAAACTATGCACAGGTAGAAAAGGATTTGGGCATAACACTAAACAAGATCTACGTTGGAAATATGGAACTGGATGGATGGTATGACCTAAGAACGGAGGTACGTCATGCATCGGATGATTTCAAAAGGCCAGTCTATGAAGATGACTCGGTAGAGGATACATCAGTACTCTTTTTCTCATCCGGCTCAACAGGCCAGCCGAAGATGATAAAACACAGCTTCGGTTATCCGCTGGCACACATCGTAAC
>MUZY01000122.1:0-481 GCA_003266065.1 Methanosphaera sp. rholeuAM130 | reverse complement strand
TCATCATTAAAGCATGCAACAACAGCCGGTGAACCATTAAACGATGAGGTATACTATAAGTTCAGGGACTTGACCGGCCTTGAAATACGGGAGTCATTCGGTCAAACCGAAACGGTCGCGACAATAGCAAACTTCCCATGGATGGATATAAAGCTGGGGTCAATGGGAAAACCCGCACCATTATTTGACATAAGGCTAATAAACTCCGACGGAAAGGAATGTGACGTGGGTGAAGAAGGAGAAATAGTATTCGACATATCCGATGGATATCCGCTGGGACTCTTCAAGGGTTACTATAACAATGAAGAAAAGACCAACGAAACAATATATGGTGGATACTACCATACGGGTGACTCGGCATGGAAGGATGAGGACGGCTACTACTGGTACAAGGGAAGAATAGATGACGTGATAAAAAGTTCCGGTTATAAGATAGGACCATATGAGGTGGAAAGCGCATTGCTTTCACACTCCGCGGTAC
>MUZY01000110.1 GCA_003266065.1 Methanosphaera sp. rholeuAM130 | reverse complement strand
ATGCAACGACCGGGATTTGAACCCGGGTCACTACCGTGGCAGGGTAGAGTCTTAGCCATACTGGACTATCGCTGCATATGAAAATTAGTCATTAGCATATTATACTAAGAACTATATACTAGTCTATTTGAAGTTATATATAAATGTTTTCAGTAAATTAAAATAAGCTGAAAAGATTAATATCTGATGATATACTTATATATGAACATGAAAATGTAAGGTTCACCAATGGTAAAACAAGATTATGGAAAGATAATATGAAAACTAAAGCTATAATACTATTTACTTTATTGCTGGTAGTGCTTATAACAGCAACCAGTGCAAATGATGTATCGGACGAATCTGCAGCTAGTGATACTGCTGAACTTGTAGAGAATACACCAACAGTGGATGATGCTGCAGATAGTATGACAACAGACATAGTAAATTATAAACATAAAACGAGTAAAGAAGAAAAGAATATGAAAACGGCAACTCAAAGCGTTGAAAACTATGGTAATTTGATAAATTATGTAAAATCAGCAAAAGAAAGTAATGACGATGAATATATTATACAATTACAACCCGGCAACTACAATGCAACCAGTACTATTATCTGGGGCAATGCAACCGGAAGCAATCGAAAACTGATAATAGACGGCAATGGCCAAGTCCTTGACGGCGGTAAGGCCTATCAATTCATGGAGGTAAAAAGTGGTTATAGTGTAACCTTAAAGAATATTACACTAACCCATTACAATACAACAAGTGGGGCTGTAATATACAACAATGGTGGCAGTGTCAATATAACAGATTCCAACATCAGCGACAACATTGCAACAAGCGGAGGAGCAATATACAACGTTGGAGGTAGTGTAATCATAACAGATTCCAACTTCACACACAACAGGGCAACAGAAAATGGAGGAGCAATATGCAATTACGAAGGAATTATTGACATTCAAACCTCAAACTTCACCGAAAACAATGCAACTAACGGTGCTGCATTAATGCTTCAACAGGGCAGCATCCTCTGTAACGGTTCTTCTTTCACACAAAACCGTGCATCCGGTTACGGTGGTGTGCTTCGAAACACCGGAGGTAATGCCAATTTCACATCCTCCACATTCACAGATAATGATGCTGTGAAATCAGGTGGAGTAATATCCCTGAACTGGAATATGAATGCAAGCGTCATCTCATCCACATACCGGTCTAACACTCCCGAAAACTTCATAATTGAGGATTCAAAAATTAAATTCATACAATCAGATAATTACATCACTGCAGGTGATATTACAATTTACCTTGACAATGATGATACGCCAGTCTACAGGGGATCGTTAAATGGATATACAGTACCTAAAGGCTGCCTGATAAGGATGATGGTAAACAATGACCCGTCAGATACATTCCACAATAACATGTTTATATTTGAGCCGGTCGTCGACTGTGTTGTACATAACTATAGCGAACTTGTAGAGACAGTTGAAAATGCCAAGACATCAGACAGTAGCGAGTACTCTATCGCATTATATCCGGGTAACTACAATGCAACCGCCAATATGACGTGGAGTGATGCAAGTGGTCGAGTACGTAAATTAATCATATGGGCAAATGGAGTGACCCTTGACGGTAACGACAGGTACAGATTCATGACTGTGGGAAATAACTACAAGCTGGATTTGAAAAACCTTACGATGACCCATTATACTGCAGAAGCAGGCGGTGTAATATACTCCAACAACGCCACCATCAACATCAACACATGCAACTTCACACAAAATACCGCAGACCATCACGGCAGTATCATAGCAAATGAAAATGGTACAATTCTTAAAATAGTCAATTCAAACTTCCATAACAATACGAAAGACCAAAAAAGCACTGAATTGATTCATCTGGAAGGAGAAGATAGTCAGAACATAAACCTATATGATTATATAAACATGATAATGCATGACTCCAACATAACCGACGGCAACATCATAACCAGTAATGTCAAAAACGGACAGATGGCATTAAATATAAGCAATAACAACTTCACAAACGCCACGGTCAACATAACCAGCATTAACTCCACCGCAACTTTCGCAAATGTAACGAATAATCTCTTCAATCTGAGTACATTATACGTAAACGACAACAGAGCCTACAGATATCTTAAATTAGGTCATGACACTTACGTGAATACCACCAATGATTACTGGCGAAAATATCTTATTAAAGACAACATATTGATATCCGATACCGTGCTTACAATAACCTCAAACAATACCAATCCAATAATAGGAGATTCTGTAAACTTGACAATAACTCTGAAAGATCAGGATGAATATCCATTGGAAAGAAACATCATGCTAAGCGTCAATAATCAGACACAACAGCTTAAAACAAACGTTAAGGGAATTGCAGCTGCACAGGTAACATTCAATACTGCACGGGAAAATACCATAACGGCAACATTCGAGGGTGAATATGAATATCTTGCAAAGAGCACACAGCTAAAGATAACTTCACTGAAAATACCTACCGGCATAACCGCCACAGTAACAAACAATACCGCGAAAAATACAACACTCTCGGTAACCGTAAATGATATCCATAACAATAAGATAGTGACATGGGGACAATTGAATATAACGGACAAGGATGAAAAAATCGTTGGAAGCGGTGCCATAAACAATACGGGAATAAGCATCATAACCACGAGCATAAACACAAAAGGTGTGAAAAAAATAACTGTAAACTACCTGGAAAACGATAACTACACAGGAAGCACATATGTACTCGATGATATTGTGGTAGTCGGCAGGCTATCGGAGATTGAATTTACAGACGACAACTTAACCTATGCCAACACTTCAGTAAATATCACTGTCAGGGATTCAGTGACAAATACAGGCATAGCAAATGCACCTATAAAAATCACTTACCCCGATGCAACATCAACACAAACACACACGGATGACGATGGATATTATACGATAAAATCAAGTCTACCTGTAGGAGAAAACAACATTACAGTAGAATTTACAGGCAATGATGAATACAACAGCACAACACAAACCCATACAATCACGGTAAACAAAAGGATATCAAAAACAGAAACAAATATAAAAAACAATACATGCAACAACACGACAATTGAGGTAACGGTAAAAGACCGTGTAACCGATAGCGTTATAAGCAATGCATCTGTAACAGTAACACTACCGGATGGTAAAGCAATAAACACGACCACAGGTAATGAAGGTAGAGTGGAAGTATCATTAAAGCTGCCTGTGGGAAAAAATACGATAAATGTAAAATTCAATGGCAATAATGAATATGAAATGTCAGCTAATAAACTGACAGTTAACGTGCAAAAATCGGCATCTACTACAATTGCAGCAATAACCAACAAAACAGCCCGAAACAATACAATAACCTTAAAGGTAACTGACAAGACAACCAAACAACCTGTGACTAGTGGAAAGATTGAGGTAATAAATAGGGCAACAAATAAAACAGTAGCGAAAGCCACCATTACAGGTGAAAATACTACAGTCACAACAAGCATAAATGAAAGCGGAACATACAACCTGACCGTGAAATACCTGGGAAATGAATATTATAATGCAAGCCAATGTGAGGTTAATAATCTTAACATCCAGAAACGGATAGTCACAGAAACTGTCAAGACAGTAAACAACACCTTAAACAATACACTGGTAAACATAACAGTAACCGACAAGACAAACGGTAAAACAATCCCTAACGCACAGGTAACAATCAAGCTGCCAAACGGCACGACAATAACTGCAAGCACAGGTACAACAGGAACGGTAACACAGAAAATAAATCTACCTGTAGGTAAAAATACGATAAACATTACATACGACGGCTCAAAGACATACAACAATATAAGCAAAAATCATACAATCGACGTTAAGAAGATAACAACCAAGACAAGTATCACACCGGTCACGGCATGCCTGGGCGATAAGATAACACTAAAAGTAACGATAACAGCAGAAAACAATGTACCAGTTAACAGGGGTAATGTGATTTTCAAACTTAACGGTGTGACAATCAGGGACAACGGCAAACTCTCCGGTTCGGATAATCCTCTTAAGGTAAAGGTAACAAATGGTGTGGCAACTACGATGATAACTGCAGACAATAATATGAGAAATGCAAATCAAATCACGGCACACTACATAGAAAACGACAACTACGCCGCGTCAAACAGCACACCAGCAAAGATAACACTCAACAGGAGAAATGCGACAATAACCGTGACAACAAATACCAAAACCGTAAAACAGGGACAGAACCTCATAATAACAGCCAAAGTATTCGACACGACAGGCGGCAAGAAAACGGGCATAAATTCAACCACTTATGAATTCGTATACTTCAAGATAAACGGCGTAACACTCAAGGATGTAAATGGCCAAATGCTCAAGGCCAATGTGGTAAACAGTATTGCTTCCATAAACTATACTGTCCCATTAGGTCTTTCATGCGTCACAGATACCCAGACAATGACGCCTAAGAATCAGACAATACTGGCAGTCTTCTACAGCAAAACATACAATGATGAAAGCAAAAACAACACTACCTTCCAGGTGGAAAGATCCCCAATCACAATTAATATATCCAATGCCACGATAAACAACAGGACACGTACTTTATCCATGAAGATAACAATCAGGGACTACCTTGGCAACACAGTAGCCGGACCAAATAAACTCGTAATAAAGGTTAATGGGCTAACGCTTAAAAACGGTACGCAAGTAATGTACTTCTACACGACAGATGGAGTACTCAACCTTAAGAACACACCGGTACCTCAAGCCAAAAACTACACCACGATAGAGGTCATAACACAGGACCGTTTAGCTTATAAGTCACAGCGTAACACTACAAAAGTAATTAAAATAACAAACTAATCTCCATCTT
>MUZY01000192.1:24180-24395 GCA_003266065.1 Methanosphaera sp. rholeuAM130 | reverse complement strand
ACTGAGCTACGAGCCCCAATAAAAACGTGTAACGCCGTGGCCGGGACTTGAACCCGAGTCGCAGGCTCGACAGGCCTGCATGATAGCCTCTACACTACCACGGCATATGATAAATCTTATTTTAACTATAAAAGCAACTATACTATACTATCTCCTTCATAGTATATAAAGATAACCTTTTTTTATAAATTAATACATTGTATGTTAATAAAATA
>MUZY01000192.1:0-24001 GCA_003266065.1 Methanosphaera sp. rholeuAM130 | reverse complement strand
TATAACAAGTAGAAGTCATTTATTATTTAAATCGTTCATCATATATAAAGGTTGTGATAATATCTTTAGTTAAACAAGGCTAAAGCAGGAATAAAAAAGAATAATAAATATTCTTTAATATCACATCAATAAACAAAAATTTATTTATATCTATTAGCTGAATCAACCAATGATTTTACTGCCGGTAACTCTTTACCAGAAATTAAATTGATACTGGCTCCTCCACCACTACTAATATGGGTTATTTCACCGTCCAATGCCATATTACTAGCAGCTGCGGCTAAATGACCTCCACCAATAATAGAAAATCCTTCAGATAATGACATGGCATTTACCAAGTCTTGAGTACCCTTACTGAACTCTTCCATCTCAAATACACCTGCAGGTCCATTTGCAAACAAAGTTTTGGCAGAATATATTTTTTCCTTATATAATTCAATTGTTTTCAATCCTATATCATAAATCGGTAAGTTAGGAACTTCATCAACCGCATAGTCCACACGACTTTCATTTTCAAGAATTCCCAAATCAACAGGCAAAATTATCTTATCGGAATAATCCTTCAACAGATTCTTGGCAACATCAATATAATCTTCATATCCACGCTCGACGATAAAATTATAATTATATTCCTTCAAGTCAACACCACTGGCAACGAGAAATATATTGGCTACAAGTCCCGTGGTCAGAATACAATCTGCACGATTGGTTTTAAGGGCGTTTGCCATTACCTCTATTGAATCGTCAGCCTTGATTCCCCCCAATACATATACCCTAGGCTGCCTTGCGTTATCAAGTATTCCATATAATGATGACAACTCCTGCTCCATCACACGTCCGGCCATTGACGGAAGCACCTGTGCAAATCCGATGAGGGAAGTCTGAGATCTGTGAGCAGCAGCAAATGCATCGTTGACGAAATAATCTGCCAACGGTGCCAGTGACTGTACAAGGATACTGTTTTTCTGTTCTTCAACAGTCAACTTCGGCATTTCCTCTGAGAAGAATCTGACATTCTCCAGAAGCACAACTTCTCCGTTGACCATGTTTGATATTATATCCTGTGCCTGTTTAGTAAATATTGAATCCACATACTGCACTTCACAGCCGACTATGTTGGACAATGCCAGCGCATGTTCCTTGAGTGTGGTGAAATCTGACTTTCCGGGTCTACTTTGATGAGCCAATATGACAACTTTCGCTCCGCGTTGATGCAGCTCCTTGATTGTTATTGAATGAAGTTGCATCCTGGTATCATCCAGCAAATCACCGGTTTGCGGATCAACAGGTGAATTAACGTCTACCCTTAAAAGTACGCATTTTCCCTCCAAGTCAAAATCATCCATTGTATTAAAATCATATTCCATGATACCAACCTCTTAACTTTTATATTAAACTTACCAAATCAAGCAAGGCTTCCTTCTGATTTTGTGCCTTGATGATTCCGGAAGCCAACAGTACACCTTCGGCACCCAAGTCCAGTGCCGCTTTCATATCTTCACCGGTAGTTATTCCCGCACCGCATAATACTGATATATCCTTGTTTATGTTATGTATCCGACTTACGGTATTTTCAACAACTTCCGGATTTGCCTTGGATACGGGTATTCCTGTACCTATCAATTCAGGAGGTTCTATTGCAATATAATCAGGATTAAATAATGATGCGGCCATACTTGTTTGAACATTATTTGTACAGAGCACGCTACTTAACTCCAATTGCCTGGTCTTTTCAACTACCATGTCAATATCCGCCAAAGTCAATCTTTGTTCGGAGTGATTGATCAATGATCCTACTGCACCTGACTGCTTAATGGCCTCGGGAAGTGTTGAACCTGTGTGTCCGCCGGGTGTTATAGCATCCATATGCTGACTGAATACTGGAATGTCCACGGCTTCAATAACGTTGCATAAATCCACTGCCTGTGGTGCTACTGCCATATTGACGCCACTTTCATCGCTTGCCTCTTCAACATATTTTGACAATTGTATTGCATTTAATCCTGTTGATTCTAGATATGTTTTATAATTTAATATTATTATTGGTGTTTTACTTTTTGTCATAGATTATACCTGCTTATTATAGGTTAATAATTTTTATAATGCATGAAATAAAAATCATATTTCTAATATTATATATTATATCCATTTAAATTATAGTATTTTTTCATAATTCTTCAAAGTGAAAAAATAAGCATATGCCCTTAATGATAATGAACATATATGTTTTTAACCAATAAAAAACAAATAAATAATTCATATGTTAATTTCAGAAACTAAAAAGCAAGATATGGAAAAGAAAGGATATCGTTTTGCGGGAAAACATCTGCATAGTGGTAACAAAATATGTCACTGGACCAGAAAAAGTATTGTGGATGACGGTGTTTGCTATAAGGAGGAATTTTATGGAATAAAAAGCCATAGATGTCTTCAAATGTCACCGGCAATACCCTACTGTCAACACAAATGCCTGTTCTGCTGGCGAGATACGGAAATTACCAAGACGTCCTGGGACACTGACGACTATGATGATCCTGGGACAATCATAGATGATTGCATAGCCAATCAAAAACAGCTGCTGTGCGGATTCTTCGGTAATGAAAATGCAAATCCGAAAAAGTTGGAGGAATGCCTCAAGCCCAATAATGCCGCAATAAGCTTGGCCGGAGAACCGTTATTATATCCCGAGATAAATCAGCTGCTAAGGGAATTCGAAAAGAAGGACTTCACGACATTTCTTGTATCCAACGGTGAAAGACCTGATTTGCTGAAAAAATTGGAGGATGAGGAACCGACCCAGTTGTATATCTCATTGGATGCACCAAACAGGGATGTATATAAGAGAGTATGTATTCCACAGGTAGAAAATGGTTGGGAAAAACTGAACGAGAGCCTTGAACTGTTAAGTACACTTGATACCAGAAAGGTTCTGAGAATTACCTCCGTAAATGAACTGAATATGTTGAATACAGATGAATATGCCAGGATTATTGACAGAACGGATATTGATTATGTTGAAATAAAGGCATATATGTTTGTAGGGGATTCCAGAAACAGGCTTAAATGGGAAAACATGCCCACGACAAAACAATTGCATGATTTTGCATATGACGTGGCCACCAAGGCAGGTCTTGACGTATTAAGTGAAGTTGAAAAAAGCAGAGTATTATTGCTTGGAGATAAATTACCCACAAAGTATAATAATTAGAACGTAACTTATTATAGTAGAGGTGATAAAATGAGCGGAAAACTTATTGGTTTAATCATACTTATACTTATTGCAATAGGATTGTTCGTACCATTAGGTTCATCAAGCACTAATGGTGACAATTCCATAGCGGTAACGTATGGTGAAACGACATACAACAATCCAGAATACAAGGAAATGGTGGATAACTACTTCAAAGAGAATGGGAATGTAAACTTGGATAATGCCGACGAAACGATTATCACATCGAATGATGTTAACAGAATATCCTCTGGCATAAGTCAAAGAACGTATAATTCCGATCAAATATTTTCATGTGCAATGGTTGACTTGAGGGGCAACAACAACATCAAGATAGATGTTGACTCCAGAATTACCACTGTAACGGCCAGCATGTATAAGTCTGCACTTGACTCTGCAGGAATCAAGAAAGGTCACGTAATAGTAACCAGTCCCGTTACGGCTACTGGAGAATCTGCACTTGCGGGCATAATGAAGGCATATGAAACGGCTACCGGCCAGCTTATCCCGGAGGAAGTTAAGAATGCCGCCAACAATGAGATTTACACGCAAAGTGAAGTGGTAAACAATACCAACTTGAGTGCTGATGACGTTGCAAAACTGGTTGATGAAGCCAAGGATGAAGTTGCAAAGGAAAACACCACGGACAAGCAGACAATCATTAACATTATAAATAACATTGCAATAAACAACAACATTCAAATTTCAGGTGATGACATCAATAACCTGGCAGACAGTATCCAACAAACGCAGTCAGTTCAGGATCAGGCAAACCAGTATCAGAGCCAGGTATCCGATTACATCAACAGTGAAGATGCACAGAACATATTTGACATGATTTGGAGGACAATTCAGTCGGTGATTGATAATTATTTACCGCAAAATTAGATGTTTTTCTTCCCCATTAACTCTTTTTATATTTTTTTCGGATTATCTTTTTAAGATAGTATTTCCAGGATAAGTTATTCGAAGAGATGTGAAAGTTATTACTTATAAGTTATAANNATGTTAATAGTTATAAGTTATAAGTTAGTAGTAAAAAGTTATCATTGAAGAAATGGGATTGAGACCCCATCAATCAAGAGAGCAGTACCCACAGAAGGGCTAAACGAAGAGTATAAATATGGAAATACCTATGAGAAAAAAAATGGATGAAAAACACTTAGAAAAAAGCATTGCCCCAACAATCAAATAATATATAAATAATCAGTCATAAAAAATAATTATTAAACAATTGCCAAGAGTTTGAAAATTAAAATGATTAGATTAAACGAAAATGAAAAGGATATGTTGAATAATATACGATTCATAGATTTATTCTCGGGAATAGGTGCTTTCAGAATAGCATTCGAATCATTTGGAGCCAAATGTGTATTCAGTATCGATAAAGACAAATATGCCTCTGAAACGTACGATAAAAATTTCAACACGCAGTCCCATGGTGATATCTGTAACTTCAAAGAGGAAGATATTCCGGAACACGACATATTATGTGCAGGTTTTCCGTGTCAGGCATTCAGCATCTCAGGAAAACAATTGGGCTTCGATGATATGAGGGGAACGTTGTTTTTTGAAATTATCAGAATAGTAAAGCATCACACTCCCAAAATCATATTTCTGGAAAACGTAAGTAATCTAAGAAAACATGACCACGGCAAAACGTTTGCAATAATCAAGGAAAATCTGGAAAAATCAGGATATAACATATATTCCAAAGTCATCAATGCCAGCGAGTATGGTATCGCCCAAAGCAGAAAACGCATATACATCATCTGCATCAGAAAGGATATCGATAATAAAGAGTTTAATTTTCCAAAACCGACACACAAAGATATTGCCCTTGAAGACATCCTGTTAAACGAAATATGGACGAATTCATTTTGAATAAAGAAACAAATTAGATAAAAATAAATTAGACATTGCACGTAGCAATAAACCGATACGTATAGGTACTGTCAATAAAGGCGGCCAGGGCGACAGGATTTATTCGGATAAAGGTCATGCCATAACTTTATCCGCTACAGGTGGAGGTAACGGATCAAAAACGGGACTCTATTACATCAACGATAAGGTAAGAAAATTGCATCCACGTGAAACCGCTCGTTTGATGGGATTTCCGGAAGATTATGAGATTAACCCCTCCACAGCACAGGCACACAAACAATTCGGCAACAGTATAGTAATAGACATTTTGCAGTATATAATCAGACAACTGATAGAGGATGGAAGTATCTACAATGACTAAAAAAAGCGGTTCTCAAATAGCAAAAGAGGGTTTTCAAAGCGAAAGGGACATTGCCCATAAATTCAATAATTGGAAAGATGATGAAGACAGCAGGCAATGGCTGGAAATAATGGGTTACAAACTGGATGAAATCAAATCAGTAAAAAGTTTAACAATAAGAAACAATAAGACGGATATACAAGTTCAAATACTCAAAAAAGACAGCGAACACATTGATGCACATAACATCCAAGTCAAATCGCTAAGCAACAGCAGAGGATTTAACCAAATAGATAAACGGTGGATTGATACATACCAGAAAATGTGGAAGATGCCAGACAATATCGCTAAACTGTTAAAATATTATACGGGAGAGCTGAAGCGTTCTGATATTGAAAAAAACCGGATGTATTTAAACGAATTTTCATCACAACAACAAGAAGATATCCTGAACTTCTTTAAGGACAATAAGATATGGATTATATGTGATTTGCTTAGAGGTAGAGGCTCATATACAACAGAATGGATATTGGTTGTTCAAAAAACGGGAAAGACGCGTTGGATATTGCAACCCGTCAATAAGGTCATAAATTATTATTCAGAAGGTGAAGTATTCATAACACCAAAAGGCAATCTTAAAATTGGAAAAGTCAGTATGCAACGTAAAGGTGGAGACAAGGGCAAAAAATCCGCGAATATGCTGCAGTTTAAGATTAATCCTGCAAAACTGTTTGAAATATGACAAGTTTTTAAAGGGTATCATAAGGGATAAAACCCATGAAGGAAGTCCTGAGTATCGTTCGTTGAAAATGAAGATTCGTGGCTGGGGATACTTGGCAAAGATTATTTTCAAAAAGAGAACGCTTGGTTAATAAAAGAGAATTGAAATAACACCGCCGTAAAAATAAAAAAATAGAATCATAGACTTTTAATCTATGAGTTTAATAGGGATACTGCTTTTTTGGCCGCCTTTTCCATGGATGTTTCGAAGGAAATATCATTATCTATTAATATCTGCTGACCTTCCTTCTCATTTGTACCCGTTAATCTGGTTACGATTGGTACCTTGTTGCCGTATTCGTGGGCAATGTTAACAACTGCACGTGCAACATCATCGGCACGGGTAATTCCACCAAGTACGTTCAGGAAGATAACCTGAACATTAGGATTTTTAAGCACCAATTCGATAGCCTGAGTTATGCTTTCCTCGGATGCTCCCCCACCTACATCAAGGAATGTTGCCGGTTTTGCACCGTAGTACTCAATCAAGTCCATACCGGTTAATGTTAAACCTGCACCGTTTCCAATTACGGCTACGTTTCCGTCGAGTTTTACATAGGCAAACTTATTGTCCTTGAATTCATCCATTTCCTTGAGTTTGGTGTGTCTGAAGAATGCATCGTCGTCAATGGCCATCTTTGCATCTGCTGCAATGAAGCCGTTTTCTGTTTTTATCAATGGATTTATTTCGGCTACCGTAGCGTCATATTCCTGGAATGCCTGGTATAGTTTCCAGATTAAATTTCCGATAGCGGATATTTCACTAGTATCCACACCCATTTCAAGTGCTATGTTTCTTGCCTGATATGGCATGAACTCCTCCAGTGGTTCCACATATCTTTTCACGATTTTTTCAGGGGATTCTTTGGCTACCTGTTCTATTTCCATTCCCCCGGCAGTACTTGCCATGATTAACGGTTTTTTAGCATCACGATCCAAGATAATGGTCAGGTAGTATTCGCTTATTGCACCTTCCACCTTTTCTTCGATTAATACTTTGGTTACTTTTTCTCCCTTAATTGTTTTTTGGAATAATTCCTTGGTTTTTTCTTTTGCCTCTTCAGGTGTGTCTGCAAATAAGATTCCACCGGCCTTTCCACGTCCACCGGTAAGTACCTGTGATTTTACTGCGACGGGTTTTCCTATCATTTGGGCTCTTTCATAAGCTTCTTCAGGAGTATTTGCAAGATAGCTTTCCGGAACCTTTATATTGCATAATCTGAAGATATTCTTTGCTACATATTCATGTATATTCATTTATTTCACCATGCGATATTTTTTTTATATTTTATTTATCAGTTTGCTTTTTTAACTACATCCATTCCAAGTTCAAATGCTTTGATATTCTTTTCCTCCGTACCCGGCGGTACACTTTCAAGAATAGCTTTACGTGCTGATTCCTCGGATATCAATCCGGTAGCCTTGACAAATGAACCCAACATTACTATATTTGCAACTATCTTGAGTCCAAGCGTATCCTGTGCCTGTTTGGTTGCATCTGAGGTATAATATTTGAAGTTCTTTTTATTGATGATATCGATTATCTCATTTTCATCCACCAAGTCAGGATCCGTTATTAGTATTGCACCATCCTTCACGTCGTCAACATATTTCAGGAAGGCTTCATGACTCATGGCTACAAATATTTCTGGGCTGTCCACCTTTGGATAGTCAACTTCCTGGTCACTTATAACCACTTCGGTACGTGATGCTCCACCCCTTGCTTCCGGACCATATGATTGGGTTTGTACGGCAAACTTATGGTCATATAATGATGCGGCCTTTGCTATGATAATACCACACATCAGTATTCCCTGACCACCAAATCCGCCAATTCTTATTTCCGTTCTCATCTAATCACCCATATATGCTTTGTTAATATTATCCTCCGGCGTAATATCGGAGTTTTGTGCTGAAATTGCATCTAATGATTCTATGAATTCTGCCCTAGGCTTATTGATATATACACCGGTAATGATTTTACCTTCCAACTCTTCATCGGTCATGTCTTCTGCCTGTTTTAATGAAATGGTGTTTTCTTTAAACCAGTCAATCATTGCTTTTGGTGTTTTAAGCTTGTTTTTACGTCCATAGTATGTTGGACATTGGGCTATCACTTCAATTAGTGAAAAACCCTTATTTGCCAGTCCCTCTTTGATTGCATTGGATACCTGTATAGGCTGAGCCACCGTATACTTGGCAACATATGATGCTCCGGCGGCTTTTGCAACTTCTGCTATATTGAACGGCTTGTCGGTTGAACCGTATGGTGCTGTTGTAGCGTAACTTCCCTTTGGACTTGTCGGACTTATCTGTCCACCGGTCATACCGTAAATATCATTGTTTACACAGATTACAGTTAAGTCGATGTTTCTACGTGCAGCATGGATTAAGTGATTTCCACCGATTGATGTGGCGTCACCGTCACCGGTTACTACAATTACATCCTGTTTTGAATTTGCCATTTTAAGTCCTGTGGCAAATGCTATGGCACGTCCGTGTGTTGTGTGCAATGAGTCACATTTTACATATCCCGGAATTCTTGAAGAACAGCCTATACCGGATACCATGCTGATATTTTCAAAGTCAACATCGGACATTTCAATTGCATTGAATAATGTGTTGAAGATTATTCCATTTCCACAGCCCGGACAAAACAGGTGCGGCAATCTTTCAGTACGTAGATATTTAATGAATTTATGAGGATGTTCGTTTTCTATCAATTTTATTCCTCCATTATTTTATCTAAAATTTCATCTGGTGTAATTAATGCTCCACCTATTTTAGATACTAATTCAACTTTAGCATTTTTACCAAGTACACGATCGACTTCCAAGTATACTTGTCCAAGGTTTAATTCCGGTACAATTATGCGTTTGGCATTTTTTGTATATTCCAGAAGCAATTCCTCTGCAAATGGCCATACCACTCCAAGTTTAATGTAACCTACTTTTAAGCCAGAGTCTCTTGCCTTTTTGACTGCCGTTAGTGCTGATCTGGACGGTATACCATATCCTAATACTATAATCTCCGCATCATCAATATATTTTGTATCGATTTGGGCTATGTCACTTCTGTTTTTAAGTATTTTATTACATAGCCTTGTGACCAGCTTTGAATGAACATCAGGATCATCGGTACTAGGATAACCTCTTTCATCATGAGTCAAACCGGTTACGTGTATGTTGAAACCTGATGCAAATGAAGGCATTGGTGTTGTAGAATTTTCCGGTGCGTCATACGGAAGGTAGTTCTCACATTTTTCCGGCATTTGCCTTGGCGTGATATCTATCTTATCAGGTATTGTGATTTTTTCTCTCATATGTCCTACTATTTCATCTGCCATTACAAATACTGGACAGCGATATTTTTCTGCCAGGTTAAATGCCTCGACCGTATAGTCAAAACATTCCTGTACTGATGAAGGAGCTAGTGAAATTGTTTCATAATCCCCGTGAGATCCCCATCTTGTCTGCATCATGTCAGCCTGTGCCGAACGGGTTGGTTGACCTGTTGACGGCGAACCTCTTTGCATGTTGATGATTACTATCGGAGTTTCGGTTATTGCGGCGTAACCAATGTTTTCCTGCATTAGTGAAAATCCGGGACCGCTGGTAGCTGTCACTACCTTTTGTCCACCCCAACTGGCACCGATTATGGCACCTACTGCGGCTATTTCATCTTCCATCTGTACAAATCTACCGCCTACTGTTGGCAGTTTTTTACTCATTATTTCTGCAATCTCGGTAGACGGCGTGATCGGATAACCGGCGAAGAACCTGCAACCTGCAGCTATTGCCCCTAATGCACAAGCTTCATTACCCTGTACAAATACTTCTTTAGTCATATTAATCATCATCCTCTATTAAAATTGCTTGATCAGGACACATTAATGTACATAGTTGGCATTTGACACATTTTTCCAGGTCAAATACGGGTACACGTATTCCTTTATGATTTAAATTTTCAGAAGGTGTGTATACTTTACGTGGACATACTTCCATACATAAATAGCATCCCTTACACAAGTCTTCGTTTAAGTATATCATATTTATTACCTTATTATTGATTATTTAAATCTTGACTATGAAAGCAAATAATTATATACATACTTTCATGTTAATTTATAAAATATAACTTGTTATATAATAATAAATCTATGAAAAAACATCCCCATATCATACCCCAATACAAGACAGGGATATTTTCTTGTCAAATATATAATGAATTTCATCCAACATTACTATCCGAACATTCAAGATTATATGGTATTATATTTATTTTTTTTTATATAAAAAATATATGTTAAATATACAATTAAAAACAAAAATGACTAGATAAAATAGAAAATGATAAAAAAATACTGAACATTAACATACCTGATTAATAAATAAATAATCAAATGATACAAATATTGATAAAACTGTGATAAAATAAATAAAAAATAATGATAATTAGTTATGATTTATTATAATAACATGTAAAAAGATAAAGAGGATTACCATTATTCATGTCTTAATAATAGCATCAGCCGACTTCATTGGAAAATATTATATGCCGGCAAAAGCAAAAAAACATGATTAATTAATCCAGAGTATCTTGGAGATATAATATATTTCATAGATATGAAAAAGTAGAATTCAATATATTTCACCTGAAAAATATGAACTGGCTGAGTTGTTAATGTTATATTTCCTAATCATGATTATTGTACTAATTCAGTATACTTATATTACGAAACAAGTCAGAGTCATAATCATAACCAGCATAAAAATAATATTGATTAGCAAGAATCATGTGGATATTTCATGGGATAAATGGTTGGAATTATCATTTATCATCAAAAAATCATTTTTAAAAAAAGACGAGTTAACACTATATTTAGCCAAAGGAAGTCGTCTCAATAGAAATCAAAAATCAACATTTCAAAAACATACATTCAAAATTCTTTCTTTTTACTTATCAAATATTTGTCATTGAAAAACAAATTTCACTTTAATGATAACTATCAAATTCAAAAATCATATTTCAAAAATCAGATGTTTGATTTTGAAACTCAAATAACATACATTAAATTATGAAAACATAATTATTACTGAAATATATGAAAAGTATGATAGATGAAATCATCTTTTGAAAAACAACATTTATTTTTTAAAAACAAAAAACATATTTTAAAAAACATAAATCGTTATCAATGAATCGAAAAACAGATTTTCAAAAACAAAATTCATACATTCCGAATCTGATTTGAGAGTTGTGCTAAGAATTAAAACACTAAGTTTATATTATCAAAGAGAGATAATGATAATAGAGATGGTAATAATGTCTGAGGATTATGTAAGAAAAACAGTTAAAATCAATGAGGATTTATGGAACAAATTCCAGAAAAAAATTGAAGAAGAGTACGGTACAACGTATAAGCACACCTCCGAAGAAATTGAAAAAGCCCTTGAAAATTATATCACGGAAGATGTATATGATGCGGAGATTACTAAAACGAAAATCAACAATTTAAATGATGAAAAGAAAAAGCTTAAAAAGGATTACGATACTCTGAAGGATTCATTGGATAAAAAAGAAAATGAATATGAAAATCTTAATAATGAATTTGAAAGATTGAACAATGAAAATGAAGATAACAAGAAGTTAATATCACAACAGGAAAAGAATATCCTCGAACACGAAAATGAGAATAAGCTATTGAAATCAGATATTGAAAGGGCAAATGAAGACTTAAGCAAACGAGAGAATGACATTAAAAAACTGGAAAAGGAAATTGAAGATCAAAAAAACAGGATATACAAACTGACCAATGACAATAAGGTACTTGAAGACCGTTACAGACAACAGGTTGACGAAACCAATAAGCAAGTTCAGGAAAACACTAAAATAAAAAATAAAAGGGAACATGCACAGGAAAGACTTAACAAAACGCAAGATGAACTCAATGACACATTGAAGAGATTGGAAAAATACAGTTATGCCATAGGACAAGTTCAAAATATGAGTTTTATTGACAGGTTGCTAAACAGATTACCCGAAGAAATCAAGCAGTTGAAAGCAGGCGGTGAAGAGAAGAAGGAAGAAGTGAAAATTGATTAACCTTTTATGTACATCAATGGATAATCCAATTCTTCATTATATGATATACATGTAGTCACTAATTCTTCATGAATTCTGGTGGTAATCTCAACATTCAACATTTTACCCTCAAGAGAAGTATATGTATTGGAGCCCGACATCAATTTAATCAAATCTTCATCCAATTTAACGTGGACTTTAATGACTGCTGGCTGTAGCATTATACTTTTCTCAATAGCTTTTTCCAATGAGGGTATGGTATCCACATTTACGGGTGTTCCAACAAATTGATGGTATAGTGAACCCATACTTATACCCCCCTCGAATATTGCTCTTTCCCTATCTGTTAGATTCTTAAAATATTTGTCCATTTATTTTCACCTTCATCATAATTTCACCCAGTCAGGTGCATCGTAGCTTGGTATAGCAAGAAGTAACGTGTCCATATTGTTTATCAATTCCTGTGTGGATTCTCTTGGTACTTCCAACATTATTATGTATTCACAGTCCAAGTCTCCGATATTTGCCAATCGCTCATAGTTTGATATTTTCCATCCATAATCATCAAGGATAATTTTTAGTTTTGATTCGTCGAGTGTTCCTGAGCTTTTAGCCATTATGACCTCTTCGATATCAACCTTACTTGATTGAGTGTAGTTTCTTGTGTGTGGATATTGACTTAGTTCTATGTTGCTGTCAACGCTACCCGAATCTTTTGATCTAAGGATTGACACTACAGTAGCTCCACCAACCAGTTTCTTATCGGTGGAGGAATTAACGGGAATGTTATATGAAGTGGAATTATTTTCAGATATTTGATCTGATTGATTGGAGACATCAATCAGTTCCTGTTGGTTATTATTGTCCTGTAAATTAGTGTTTGTAATTTCTTTATTGGTATTGTAAATATCCACACTGTCGCCGGTCTTTAATAATCCGCTAGCGGCCTGTCTCCTGTTAAGACTTAATGGAATTATCACCGTATCGGGCATGGTGATTGATGTTTTCGATAGTGTCTCAACGTTCAACGTATTCAAGTATTTGTCGGCATCATTTTCACTTACAATATTGGTGGTGTTGTCTGTGTTTATCTGTACCCTACCAAATTTATCCTTCTGGCTTTTAACCTGTTCTTTAAGATTGTTTTTAATTATTGGTGTTGCCCATTGGTAAACATCAATGTTGTCTACCTCTTCAACGGTTGATGCGGAATCGATTTTTGATAATATCGCCTGTTTATTGGCATCCTGAGATGTTGTTGAGTTGAAGAGTTGATTTGCTTGGTTCGCTTTTATTGTTTTGTGCTCCTGCAGTTCGTGCATTTGGGGTTGAAATACCAAAACGTAATAACCCAAGGAGATTATGATGAAAAGTATCAAAAGGATTACTATTAATCCAACATTGAATTCCTTTTGCGAGTCATTACCATATAAGTTATTGTCGGTATTTCTATCTAAACTTTTAGTGTTTTCTTTCTTTAGAAAATCTAACCTTTGATAAATGTTTTTATTATGTTTTAATATTCTATTTAATCGTTTCATAATTTAAAAAAAATATTACAATAAAAAAAATTATTTTATCGTTTGTTAAGCCTATTTTTAAAGTCGGTGATATCCTGAACCTTGTCATTGAACTTCCTATTATCATAGGCGGAAATTAGAATTATTCCAACAACGTATAATAATCCAAGTATCAATAGCAGGTATGCAGGTATTCTATAGAGCATATTGTTAATGGTAGGCACTGCAGCCATTATAATCAATATGAAGACTACTGCGATTATCGGCATTTCCTTGACTTTTGGATATTCTATGTCGGTTACCATTAATATGGATATTGCCACCATGACAATAAACAGTATTGTGACGTTATATGAAGATAGCATGAATGCCGCTAGGATGAAAGCAGTTACCGGTATAGGCAATCCTATAAATGTTGTTGTAGGAGTATCGGTAAATGCACTTATAGTGTTGTATCTGCTT
Organism: Methanosphaera sp. rholeuAM130; assembly: GCA_003266065.1. Taxonomy (GTDB): domain Archaea; phylum Methanobacteriota; class Methanobacteria; order Methanobacteriales; family Methanobacteriaceae; genus Methanosphaera. The sequence continues at coordinate 9,702 of MUZY01000192.1, read as the reverse complement.
AATCTTAATATTCCACATATGACTATTAAAACTGATGCTACCAGAACATATAACTGACCGGTTAGCATGTATAATATTACTGCCGGTGCTACCCCAAATGAAACCATATCTGCCAGTGAATCAATAGTTTCTCCGAATACGTCATGTTCTAAGTTATTGTTGTTTAAAAATCTGGCAATCGGTCCGTCAACTGCATCGAATATTACCGCTAATAGCAATAACTGTGCAGACAGTATAATATTGTTTTGAAGTATTGCAATTATTGAGAAAAATCCACATAATCCGTTGGCTAATGAGGCTATATCAGCTAAGGTTATTATTTTTAATATGTTAGTTTCCATATTTGAACTCCCTTTTTTATTTGTTATATTAATTATTTATGTATTACTTAACAGATATAATTTAATTATTTTGATTATTGAATTATTTATAAGAATATTATACAATTCAAGAAATTTCAATAGTTATAGTGCATATAATTAAACATTGTTAATTAAAACATATAAATCTTTTTATGAAAATATAAAAAGTAGATAAATATAATTATCAACAATAATAAAAAAGATAATATAAACTCTAGGAAATAATTGTTATGTCAAATGATGAAAAGGAATATGTCTTGGGCATAGATGAAGCAGGAAGAGGATCAGTACTGGGACCACTGGTAATTGGTGGAGTTTTGATGCAAGTAGACAGGGTACGCTTTTTGGAAAGGATAGGAGTGAAAGATTCAAAGAGACTAAGCAGCAAAAAAAGAAGTGTTCTGTCAAGAAAGATTAAAAAAATCACCCAAACATACACCCAAATTATCACGGCGGAAGAAATAGACAATCTGAGAAACAATGGAACAAACCTGAATCAAATAGAAACTAATGCAATGACGGACATAATCGGTAAAGCAGAGCCAAACAAATGTTATATCGACTGCATAGACGTAAACGAATCCAGATTCCATGACAATATACAGGAAATGTATCCTGATATTGAAGTCATAACACAACATAAGGCGGATGACATATACGACATCGTATCTGCCGCATCAATTATTGCCAAAGTAGAACGTGACAAACAAATGGCAATACTCAGAAAGGAATATGGAGATATAGGATCTGGTTACCCCAGCGATAGGTATACCATTGACTACTTGGAAAGTCTGGATAATGAATTTCCGCCGATAGTTAGACAAACATGGAATACTGTGATAAAACTTAAAGAGAAAAATAGCGATAAATAAGTGTAAATTAATATACTATAAACGTTAAATATAAATATTATTAATAAGGAAAGATAGTTCAAATTAATTACAGTTAACTTAAGGAGTTATAGAAATGGACTTTTTTGGAATAATCGTTTCAACGTTTAATGACTTTGTATCCATGTTTCAGAGCGGGGGAATAATCACATATATCCTTACGATTATAGGATTATACGGGTTATTCCTGGCAATTGAAAAGATAATCTACTTAAGAAGGGCTTCAAAGATTGACTTGTCAGAAATAATGATTATAGTTAATGAGTCAATGGCACACGGTGGTTCACTGGAAGCACTTCGTGCAATCGGAAACTTCAAGACACCGATTTCCAGAATCATATCTGAAGCACTTAAAATTGGTTACAGAAGTAAATCGGAAGTAGAAGACAACATGGAACAGGTATTTATTGTTGAAATGGGTAAAATGATGAAAGGACTTTCATCCCTGCAAACGATCATAGAAGTTGCTCCTTTACTAGGATTAATAGGTACTGTAATAGGAATGTGGTACACCTTTAAACAGCTGGGCGTAAACAGCGACATTACTTTAATGTCAAACGGTATCTACATCTCCATCATTACGACAATCTTCGGATTAGCTGTGGCAATTGTTCTATTGCCATTCTATACATATATCAAGAGTTTAATAGAAGTTCAATTGGATAATATTGAAATAGCAAAGAAGATGAGTAACTGGAGATATGCGGAAATGAAAATCTGGGTAGAATCAGATAAGGAAGAAGTAATTGAAGCATTACAGGAAGCACCGGGCATTATCAAAGTAAGGGAAATAGATGAAGAACAGGCAAATCTGTTAATAGACATCAAGCCAAATATGCTGGAAAAAGGTATAAAGACAATCATACGTGAAAGAACAGATGCATCTAATAGGATTGTTGAAAGTAAACTAAGACAATAAGGTGAACATTAATGAGTATAGATACGAAGAGGTTCAAAAATAAGATTGACCAGAAAACGCCTAACATTAATCTTGTACCATTATTAGATGTTATTTTTACAATAATGATATTCCTATTGGTGATGATTAGCCAACAGCCGTCACTGGATCAAAATCATACTCCGGAACAGATATCTGCAAAGCCTACCAGCCAGTCAGGAACGTCAGAGTATTATCTGATGCCCCTAAACGGACTGCACAAGGTTACGGTTAACGGAGTTGACAAATCAGAGTATATAAGAAGCGGTGCTATAGCAGTACATACAAGAGTAATGGATGAAGGTCAAATAGTATTGGATTCGAAAACCGGATCGATAACAATAACCTCGCCTGCGGAATTGGAAGACATAGCGGTGCGAGCGCCATCCACGTCAAGTGGATAATAGTAATTAAGGAGTTGATTAGATATGTATCTTGGAAGAATTATATCAATTGGAAGTAATGAAAATGGAACTTATGCATCATACCGTGTATCAAGCAGATCATTTCCAAACCGTAAATCAGTAGTTAATGATAATAATGTAGCAATCGTACCTACAAAAGGTTCAGAGTCAGACATTTATAAAAACCCGTATATCAGTTATAACTGTATTGACATCGTTGATGACGTATGCGTCATAACAAACGGTTCACACACGGACATCATTGCAGGTAAAATAAGGGAAGGAATGAATCTGAGGGACAGTCTGGCATACAGCCTTCTAACCATGGACTATGAAAAGGATGATTACAACACGCCACGTATAGGGGCTGCAATAAACAAAGACGGAAATGGATTTATAGGTATCGTAACAGACAGTAGCCTAGAGGTAATTAAGGTAAACCCTAATGAGGCATACTACGTCTCTACCTATGAACATAACTCACCAAGAAGCGTTGAATATGAGGCAGCCGATGCACAGGAAGCATGCGAATACATATTTGGAAAAGGAGCTTTCAGCGAATTTACAAATCCTGTAACCAGCTGTGCAGCATTCATTAAAGATGACGACTGGGAAATTAGTTATAAAAACCCGGTAGAATAAATAACCCCCACCCAAAATATTTTTTTTAAAATTACAACTATTTTATTTAGAATAAGAATCTTTTTCAAAATATGACTAAGAAATCAACCGTAAATAATTATGTTAACTGTGATAATATGAGTATAGAATTAATTCCGATTAAAAACATTCCACTGATAGAAGAAAATGACAATCTATCCGAAATCATATATAACTCCTTAGAAGACAATGACATTAAATTGCAAGATAACGACGTATTGGTTCTGGCAGAAACTGTTGTCAGCAAGGCTGAAGGAAATATCATAAAGGTGGACGACGTTGAAGTAACAGAAGAAGCTGTTGAAATGTCTAAACTAAGCAGTAAAGACGCCAAATTATGTCAGATAATACTTGATAACTCCAATGATATACTAAGATGCCAGGAAGGATTGATAATTACCGAAACTAAACACGGTTTTATATGTGCAAATAGTGGAATTGACAACAGCAACTGTAGGGAAGGTTATGTAACCCCCCTGCCGGTAAATCCCGATAAATCGGCACAGGAAATCAAAGGATTTTTAGACGAGAAATACGACTGCGACATTGCAGTAATCATCTCAGATACACAGGGCAGGGCATGGCGTGTAGGTGCCATAGGAGTTGCCATTGGAGTAAGCGGCATACATCCATGCACCGACTTCAGGGGATGTTATGACCTGTATAACCAGGAATTGCAGAGCACTATTGAAGCTACGTCAGATGAATTGGCATCTGCTGCAAGTCTTCTAATGGGTCAAAGTGATAATGGAATATGTCTCGTATTGATTAGAGGATACGACAGTGCATTTTCGAAGTGTTCGATTGACGAATCCTCAATAGATGAGATTATAAGAGATAAAAGTATGGATGCATTCAGGTAGGATTTTTATGATTTGCGTATTGTCTGGTGGAACAGGTACTCCAAAACTACTTCAGGGACTAAAAGAGGTAGTTGAACCGGAAGAGTTAACCGTAATTGTAAATACGCTGGAAAATGATTATTTCAGTGGCGTTTATGTATCGGCGGATATCGATACCGTAATGTATACCCTTGCGGATTTGATTAACGAGGATACATGGTACGGAAGAAGGGACGATACTTTTTATACGCATCAAACGCTCAAAGAATTGGGTTTCGAAGAGGAACTTAGAATTGGTGACAAGGATCGTGCATTGAAGATACAGAAGACGTTGCTTTTGAAAGAATATTCGCTGGAGGAAGCCGTCAGAATACAGTGCAAAAATATGGGTATAACCAGCAATGTAATTCCAATGAGTAACCAACAAAGTACGGTAAAAATATATACAGACGAAGGAGTCATGTCTTTCCATGAATTTTTAATTAAACATCAGTCAAAACCGGAAGTTAAAGACATCCAATATAACACGGTTGAAGCCTCGACACATGTGATAGAAAGTATAGAAAATGCGGATGAGGTAATAATTGGTCCGTCAAATCCAATTACATCCATAAATCCGATTATTTCCATGAAAGGCGTTGAAAAAGCTTTGAAAAAAATCCATGTTACAAGCATATCCCCTCTTGTGGGTGAAAATGCCGTAAGCGGTCCTGCTGCAAAGTTCATGAAAGCGAAGAATATGGAGATTAACTGCAGGGGAGTATCCAAAATGTACAAAGATTTCCTCGACCATTACATAATAAATACTAATGATGAAAAATATAAAGATAGTATAGAAGAATTTATACCAAAAGTTTCAATAGAGAATATAATATTAAAGAACATGAACGATAAGATAAACTTAAGTAGAAAAATTATTGAAAGAGTATAAATTATGGGATTAATAATAATAATTTTTTAAGTGATGAAATGATACAGATAACACTAATTCAAATAGACAATTACGGGCCATGGACCGTGACTCCTGGACCTAGATTTGAGCCTGATTTACAGACGCTCCAGTCAAGATTATATGGAGATTTAGAACGTGAATTCGGAGCTCACAATGCAATAGTTTTCTTCAACCGATTTGATAACCTGATAGCCATAAGCAATGGGATGGATTATGAAGATCATAAACGGATACAGGATTCAATAAGAAACAGATACCCTGTAACCGTCAGCATGGGAGTAGGATGTGCAAAAACCGCATATGAAGCCCAGGAAATTGCTACAAAAATGATTCAAAAAGGTGGAGGAGCACAATCATCAGATAGAGTTGAAGTTCTTAATATCGATTCGTTGGCAGATGAAAATGATAGCCTTGTGCAAATTGCACATATAGACATTAACGACATAACAAATACGCTTACCGACATTGAAAGTGCATACGATACCTCAATTAAGGTATATCAGGTATTATATGAGTTAATGCTAGAACTTAAAAATGAGAATGCCTTATGCTTCTTCATCGGTGGAGACAATTATATGGCCCCATCAAATGATATTGACCCGGATAAACTAAGGCAAATACTACGAAAAGTTGATAAAAAGACAAATGTGAAACTTAAAGCAGGGATAGGACTGGCTAAAAGTCCAGGTCGTGCTGCTGATTTAGCCGATATTGGACTAGAAGATATAAGAGCCGAAAAAACCAGTGATTCAGTACTATTGCTAAGCGATTTAGACTAAATAACAACGCTTCCAAAATATTTATATGAATAAAAATCTGGTTAAACGAATAGAGTACCAATCAAATTACTTTTTTAAATAAGAAATCCCTTTATTTGAATCATTGGAAATTTAGGAATGATTAAACATCAAATCAAATTAACCACCAATCAAATATTTTTTTATGAAAAACCGTCAAAGTACTTATTAATTACTATACATATTAATGAATATTAATGATATATTGGTGAATCACAATGAATGTATTATCGGCAATGGCAGGAATCAATGATGGTGAATTCTGTAAAAAGTTCACAAAACAGAATGTGGATATCATAACGCTTGGCGGATATAATATTGATCTGGAAACGTTTAAGGCAGGACTGCAGAACTCAATAGACGACAGGCAGGAATTTATAACCTGTCCACATCACTTATCTGAAGATATCGATGAACAGATAAACATAATTAAGGAATATAATCCCAATTGGAAAGGTAAAATCTCGGCCAATCTACGAGCCGTTAGTGCAGATTCTTTCAAGGCAATATATAAAAACACACAGCTGGACATAGCCGAGATAAATGCACACTGCAGACAGAAAGCTACACAGGAGGCAGGTGCCGGTCAGGCCCTCTTAAAGGATGAAAAGACCTTGCTTGAAATGGTTGAAGCACTATGCGAAAATACTACCTTCGACATCAGCGTTAAAATACGGGCAAACGTTGAAGGCGTTGATACATTAAAGATAGTCGAATCAATAGAAAGTTATCCCGTTAAATATTTGCATGTAGATGCATTTAATCCCGGTGTAGATGAACCGGACTATGAAATCATTAACAGGATAGCCTCAATTACCAATATACATGTAATTGCAAACAATTGCATAACCAGCCACGAAAGATATCAGAAAATGTTGGATTATGGTGCAAGCAGCGTGTCAGTAGCACGTGCGGCATTGGATGGAGACATTTCACATATATTTCAATAACTATAATATGGATATTCAACAAAACAAATAATTAATAGAAAAAAACATGGACACTAAGGAGTGATATAAATGGGATGGGATGATGCACCAGCTCATGTATGTAGAGGAGGAGATGCACGTGGATTAGCATTTTGTTGTCCACCGGTAAAACCATGTCCTGTACACATGAAACTTGAGGAAATTGGATTAAGTCCACAGGAATTTGTAAACATAAAGCAAAACTTTGCAGAAAAAACAAAACTTAAACATGGGGCAAGTACCTGTTTCGGTTCATTTGTATGGTGCTGTAAAGCATCAAAACCATGTCCTCTAAGGGATATGGAACTTCAGGCTAACGGCATTAGCCACGATGAATACATGACTCTCAAAAAGCAATTGGCAGAAGAAATATTGAAACATTCAAATGTAAACAAAACAACTTATACGGATGCTGACATTCAATCGCTAGCCGATACATTTGACATATCCTTTGAAGAGGCAAAAAGTGAACTTGACGCATCGGGTAATGACTTGAAAGCTACAATTAGAAATCTAAGAATGAAAACGTTATAATTTCATTCACATACTTATTTTTAATCAATTTTTAAAGAAGGATATCCCATGGCATTAACCTCATTGTATCTAGACATGAAAGATAAGAATGTGCTGATTATAGGTACGGGATCTGTTGGAATTAGAAGAGCACGCAGATTCTTGGAAGCTCAAGCTACAGTCAATATAGTGACCAAATACATTGACGATGAGATTAAATCGCAATTCATTGAAAAGGGTGCTCATTTTTATGACAATGCGAAACTTGACTGCTTGATTGATGAATCTGATCTTATCGTCATTGCAACAGATGACGTTGAACTTAATGAGAAGATAGCCCTTAAGGCTAAAGATAAACTGATAAACTGTTCCAGCAATCCTTCCATAAGTAATGTGATATTTCCGTCGACATTCGATATTGGTGGAGTGACAATATCCGTATATACAGGTTCAAAAAGCCCTCTTATGGCAAAGACGCTTAGAAAGAAAATCCAAAGCATAATAACCGACGAGGACATATACTATATTCAGCTGCAGGAGTATGTACGTAAACTGCTCAAGGAAAACGTGGACTCACAGAAGGACAGAAAAGAGTATATGCTGAAGTTCAACGAAGACGAAAATGTCAGAGAACTTATTCAGGATGGAAATATCGAAGAAGCGAAAGGATATGTTAAAGAGATTATAGAAAAAAGTTAAAGTGACTTATACAATTGTTTAAGTATTAAAAAGATGAAATATAATTAAAGAGATGATGACACACACCATAATCAATAATCATTGATGTTCGTTATCTAAAAATTAAAAAAGGACTATTCATATTAATTATAAAGGGAGATAATTAATGTTACTAAATATACGCATAGACTTTAAAATCGCCGATATTGGAACAATGGAACAATCATACTCCAAATTGGACGAATTGAATTCTAAATTACATGGAGAACTGGATATACAAGAGGAAGTTACTCTTAAAACATGCAATCGTTATGAAATATACCTCATTATAGACGAGGATGTCAACCTACCGACGACCAACTTTATCGTCGAAAAGGATGACGTTGCTATAAATCACCTTCTAAGACTGGCATCAGGACTCGAATCCATGATAATGGGTGAAGATCAGATACTTGGACAGATAAAAACTGCCCGTAAAAATGCCATCAAAGAGGGTACTATCGGACCAAAACTGGAAAAAGTGTTTACAAAGGCAATACATGTAGGCCAGTCAATAAGAAAGAATACGCACATCAATGAGGGTGGAGTTTCCGTTGGTAGCGGAGCGGTAGAACTCATCGAACAGAAATACGGAAGCCTCAAGGGCAAAAATGTGCTTATCGTAGGTGCAGGAGAAATGGGAACGGTAGTTTCAAAGGCACTTCTTGAAAAAGAAACTAATGCAATAGTAGTTGCAAACAGAACATTTGATAAGGCTCAACAACTTGCAAAAGAATTGGACGGTATAGCAATCAGATTCAAATCAATGGATGAAAATCTGCATAAAATAGACATACTCATAAGTGCAACGGGTGCACCGCACACATTGATTAACAAGAAAAGGATAGAAGGCCTTCCCCAGGAACACCTTGAGAATATGGTCATGCTTGATCTTGCCAACCCAAGGGATATCGATGACGACGTAAGAGAACTCAAAGTGCAGCTCTACAACATAGACGATTTGAGATACGTGACCGATAAAAACAAGAAAAAACGTGAAGAAGAAGCCGTTAAAGCGGAAGCCATCATAGAGGAAGAAACAATTCTTCTCAAGAATGCACTTAAGCAGCTGGAAATCTCTCCTATACTATCTTCACTTAACGTTGAAGCCGAAAAAATTAGAAAACAGGAACTGGATAAAACGTTGAACATGCTTGATTTAAGCGATAAGGAAGTAAAAATACTAAACCAGCTAACCCACAGTATCGTTGACAAGATGATGTTTGACATCATTAAAAATCTTAAAAAGGCGGCCAATGAAAACGACGATGAAACAATAAGATCCGCCAAGAAATTATTTGCCCATAATGAGAATTAAATAGTGGCATTATCTCCCCAAATACTTTTTTTCTTTAAAATTGGACTCCGACAAGCTGATTGAACATTCAATCATATAACTGTTGAATTACAGATTCATCCATTAGCAACATATACATACCAAAAATACTTCAATGCTTAATATGAATTATTATATTCGTACCTTATTTTATGTATAATGTTTAAAAAGTTTTTGATTATTATAATAATTATCATAAGATATCTACCAATTTTTAGAAATTATTAAATACTAACAAACACAAGATAGGGATTTCGAATCATTCATCAATGCATTATGGGTTTGTCCAGAATTAGTGTTTTAATTCTGGAGTCACAATTTTAT
>MUZY01000083.1 GCA_003266065.1 Methanosphaera sp. rholeuAM130 | reverse complement strand
TTTTTCATCTCATCCATAAGGTTTGCGTTTGTCTGCATACGGCCGGAGGTATCTATGAGTACGACATCCTTGCCGGTAGCTTTTGCATGTTCAACTGCATCAAATGCGACAGCGGCGGGATCGGAGTTACGTTCGTGTTTGATGATTTTCAGGTTAAGGTTCTTGGCGTGGTGTTCCAGTTGTTCAATTGCACCTGCACGGAATGTGTCAGATGCCCCGAATACAGAGGAGTAACCATGCTTTTCAAGGTATTTGGCCATCTTTGCGATGGTTGTGGTTTTTCCCGTACCGTTTATACCTACAAACATTATCTTATAAGGTTCACCATTCTGTTTTGACTTTTCTATTTCACCTAACAGGTCATATGAACCGTTATCAATAATCTCCGTAATGGCATTTTTCAGGGCGTTTGTGGTAAACAGTTCCATATCTCCCCTGCGTTGGATTTTTTTACCTATCAAATCCTCTTTTACAGATTCAACTATCCTGTCGGCAACTTCATATGCAACGTCACCTTCAAGAAGTGACATGAACAGTTCATCCAATATGTCCTCAATATCTTCCTCTTTGATGGTTTTCTTTGTTATAAATGAGAACATTCCGCCGGATTCACTTTCATCCTTGACGGATGCCTTAGGACTTTCTGATGTTTTTTCTTCTTCGGATTCATTATCTTTTGATTCTTCGATAATATCCTCTTCAGATTCTTCTTTTTTGTTTCTTTTGAAGAATGAGAATCTGCCTTTCTTCTCTTTTTTGTCCTCGTCTATTTCATCATCATCGGTACTCTCAGTTGACTCGTCTTCTTCGGTGTCTTCTTCATCAGGGGTGTTCTCTTCAATATCTTCTTCATCAGCAAGTTTTTCATCTTTTGCTTCTTCAGGACTTCCTTTCGTTTCTTCCTTTTTGTTTCTTCTGAAGAATGAGAATCTGCCTTTCTTCTCTTTTTTGTCCTCGTCTATTTCATCAGTACTTTCCGAATCTTTCTCATCACTATCTTCTTGGCTTTCTTCTTGATTATCTTCAGCAGTATCTTCCCGATCAATTTCTTCATCCTCTTTGTCAGATTCTTCGCTTGCTTGAGCATCTTCTGCATCGTCACCTGTAGTTGAAGCATCATCTTCACTGTCACTTGCATCATCTTCGATGACTGATTCATCATCCGTATCTGCATCTAATTTATCAGCGTCTTCAACTTTATCTTCCACATCTTCAGGTGCATCCTCTTCGGATGAATCCTTTGAATATTTGTCTTCAATTGAACTGAATGCCTCTTCAAGATTATCCAAATCCTTTGCAAATTCCTTATCATGCTGTGTCATTTCCTCTTCCGGAATGGAATCAGAAGCATCTTTTATGGTTTTATTTAACTTCTTTTTTAGAAAATCGAACAATTTCTCACAATCCTTATTAAAGTTTCAATATTGAATTATATTACTATTATATATGTCTCTTATCAGATAAAAAGTAATTGAAAATAATTAAGTTACTTTTTTTCTACAAATTTTAAAATAACCATCTCCGAGTCCGTACCCCACCTCATGGGAACGTCCATACACCCTACACCCGTAGTAACATGAAGATAATGATTTTCATCGTTTACAACCTTTTTAAAAAGGCCCATATTATGCCCTTTATAGATGATTTCTCCAATGAATGTGGCCGGATAAAATTGCCCGCCGTGTGTATGGCCTGACAGTTGCACGTCAAATCCCATATCCGATAGGTAGTCCCATCCCCGGGGAACGTGATAGTTAACGATGTTGATTTTATCCTCCTTTATGGCACTTTTCAATTCATCCCTTGAAGGCATTGGAATCTTGCCGAAGCTGAAGCTCAAGCCGTAGACGTTCAAGTCCTCGTATTCATAAGAGTCATTTTCAAGCACTATCATATCGGCTTTTCGGCAGGCCTTATGCACACTTTCAAGTCCCGGATAGTAGTCGTGATTTCCGGAGGTGAATATGATTGGTATTTCGACTTTTTTAAGCGGCAGGAAGTCGTTTTCTTCCACTATGCATGAACCGTCGGCCAGGTCTCCGGAGATAATTGCAAGGTCACATTCATCCTCCACACTTTTTATCTTTGATGTTATGTCCTCGATTATATCCTCATGTCTAATTGATCCGAAGTGGACATCGGATAGATGGATTATATTGTATTTTCTTTTTAAATTGTCGAATTCGAGAACTCGTTTCTTGATGATTATCTTATGTGCGTGCATATACGCATATACGCCGATTATTAGTGGTATAAAAAGCATTAACAGATAAGCGATTTTCGGAATCTCGACGTATGAACCCAATGCATACACTATTACAAGATAAAAGAAGAGCATCATCAAAAACCATTCGCATACTCCGTAGAACGTGGATAGGAATCTGCCGATTCCGGTTGATTTTTTCCTTTCGGTAAATGTCGCAACAATGCGAATTGCCTCAATAAAAAGTACCATAGGAATCAGATAAAAGTCATTGACACTCATGAATAGACTTAACAGATACTTGAATGCATGAAATTCATATATCATGAAAAAAGGACTTCCAAATAGTATTCTACGGGTTCTAAAATCCATATTTGCACCTTAAAAAAAATAGTATTTTCATTCGAAATATGTTTAATCACAAAAGGTAGAAGGTTAAATGATTTATCATCTTTCCTTTTTAACCCTGTACTTTTTTTCCTTATCTATTCTTTCCTGTTTCTGTGTTAATTTTTTGGATAATTTTTCCAAACTTTTATAAAAACCTTTGAACA
>MUZY01000160.1 GCA_003266065.1 Methanosphaera sp. rholeuAM130 | reverse complement strand
TGATATTAATACCACATTGTATCGTATACAATACGCTACGCTTAACATACATCCAACTAAAAATACTCCATCGAAATGATGAACCTTTTTTAGCATTCCATTATAATAAAAAATATCGCTACAATTGGAAAATGCAACCATCATAACCATTTGTGAACGTTAATTCATTCGGTTCAGGTCATCACCGTTATGTGTTNNAGCACATACTATTGTCATCGAATCCACCTTAACAAATTAATTAGAAAATATTGCAATTACTTTCGGCAATTACCTTGAATCAATATTTCGAAAACAGGTAATACAAGAGAATTAGACATATAAAGACTTCTGAGAGAATTTCATATATTTTAAAAGAAACTGGAAAGACTGAAAAATAATATTTTTTAGAAATCGTTTTTTAATAAAGAAAGATGAATAGGTTAAATAGATAAACCTAGAAGTTATCTATTTTTTCCACTCGTTGAACGGATAATCGTATCTTATATTTATTGTTATAGTACTTGTCATCATCTTCCAATAAATCCATTATCAATCTGATATTGTTATCCTCCAATAATGCCTCCAGTCTATTTTTGAAATTTTTATCGTTTATGGTCATCTCTTCAACCCAGTTACCATCAATATCATATTCAATTTTTTCTTCTATCGGAAAACCCTTGGTCGAAATCTTCAAGAGTATATTTACATCATTATTTGTAGTATCGTAGATTTTATAGTATATCGTTTTATCCATATAATCACCACTCCTATTGATTAAGAATTATTTTAATGTTTCTAAGCTAATATTTAATCAAAGTCATTATAATGTTTTAAGACATCCATTGCAAGTGTAACTTTAATTTTTTGTAAAAAAGTATTAACATTTTTTAAATAAAAATTGTATTTGTATTAAATACCTTTAATAACATACATGTAGAAAATTTAGAACAAGCTTCTAAAATAAGTAATAATAAATACTTCTTAAGCAAATATATAATTAAGAATATCATTATTATTAGGAGGATATTATATGAGTGACATTGTCAAAGGATGGCGTCATAACGACCAAAGATATAATTTAATAGGAACAAAATGTAACAACTGCAACGATACTTTCTTCCCTAAAAAAGTTGTTTGTCCAAATTGTAGAAGTCATGGAGATATAGAAGACCTCCAATTTGAAGGAACAGGTAAAATATATTCATTCTCTGTAATTCATGCTGCAACCGATGAATTCAAAAACAATTCACCGTATGCCGTTGGAATCATTGAACTAGACGAAGGAGCAAAAATTACGGCACAAATCGTTGACTGCGACGTAAACGAATTAAATATCGGTGATGAAGTTGAAGTTGTATTTAGAAAAATCAGAGAAGATGGAAAAGAAGGAGTAATATCTTATGGATACAAATTCAAACTCAGAGAATAAAACAGGAATACTATTGATCGGACATGGAAGCAGATTGCCATACAACAAGGAAGTAGTTAGAACAATCGCTGAAAAATATGCCAAAACCCAGCCGGATTATACCGTAGAAGTAGGCTTCATGGAACTTGCACAGCCTGACATTCCAACGGCATTCAACAAACTAAAAGAAACGGGCGTAAATAGAATAATCGTAACACCAGTATTTTTAGCTCATGGAATGCACACAAAAAGGGACATTCCAACAATATTAGGATTGGAACCGGCAGACATCGAAAAAGAACTAGGCAACAACAAAGAATGTGAACACCACCACAATCATGAAGAGGAAGAACACCATCACGACCATGAAGAAGGACATCACCACCATGGACATGGTCACGGACATGGTCACGGACACCACCATCACCACCACAGTGAAGTGGAAAAAGTTGAATTTGACGGTGAAATAATCTATACCGAACCAATCGGTGCAGATGATGCCATAGTCGAGATTATTGCCGAAAGGGTAAATCCAAACCTTTAATCTCATATTTTAATCTCACCTCCCAAAACATTTTTTAAAACTTATTTTAATAAATAATATCATGAACAATGAAAGAATATCTCAAATCGGTGAAAGGGGACTGATTAAATTCTTCTTGAATAAACGGGATAAGCTATTGGACGACAGTGACTCACTCGTCTACAAAAGCTACTATGATGATGCGGCATTGGAGGAAAATCATGGCAAATATACCGTATTATCAACGGATATGCTAATACAGCACACTCACTTTCCACCCAATATGACTTACTACCAGATGGGAGAAAAAATCGTGACGGTAAACGTCAGCGATATAATGGCATCCAACGCCACATGTACAAGCATCCTAATCTCAATGGCACTGCCGAGGGATATGACCATGGACGACTTTGACATGCTCACAGAGGGAATACTGGACAAATGCCTTGAATATGACGTCAAACTCATAGGCGGAGACATGAATGAAAATGACGAGATAATACTCTCTGCGACTGCCATTGGAACAGCTGACAAAGACGTCAAATTACTCTCCGGTGTTAATGGGGGTGACCTGATTGCCGTGACTGGAGAACTTGGAAGCCCCGCGGCCGGACTGGATTTAATATATAATGACATGGATATTCCTGAAGATGCTAAAAATAAGTTAATAGACAGCATATTGGAGCCGACATTACCCCTTGAAACCTTCAAACTCTTGCATGACTATCCTGATATGATAACCAGCATGACCGACATAACCGATGGATTGGCATTGGAACTGGAAACACTGAAGGAAAAAAATTATAATATCGGTTTCAACTTAAATTATAATAGCATAGCACATGATGAATATCTGACGGATATAGCGGCATACAACAACAAGACAATTGAAGACTACATTCTCCATTTCGGTGAAGAATTTGAATTACTTCTGACTCTTGACCCCATACAATACGAAAAATACAAGCCGATATTTTCCGATAAACTATTTATCATAGGAAAATGTGACAATACGGGAAAACTTACATTGACGAAGGATAACAAAAAAGTTCCCATTAAACCTAAAGGATATGAACACTTGAGGGATGACCATGAATAACACTTGCAATATATGTCCAAACCACTGTAACATCAACAAGAATACAATATGCGGGCAAAAGCCAACGCTTGACAGTGAAAATATAATATACACCAGCACAGTAGCAGTTGATCCGATAGAAAAAAAGCCGTTGTACCACTACCTGCCCGGAAGCAAAACATTGTCCGTAGGTAGCGTCGGATGTAATCTGGGTTGTCTAAACTGCCAGAACCACTCCATAGCACAGCCAGTGGATGCAAGCAATGTCTTTCAACAGAAATACTCGCCATCCGATATTGTGGGACAGGCAAAGTATAAGAAAACCCCCAGCATCTCCTGGACATACAACGAGCCTACGATTCATCCGAAGTGGATTATAAAAACATCACAAATAGCCAAACAAAGCAATATTAAAACAATACTAGTTACGAATGGATATAACAGCCAAGAAACGCTCGATAGTCTGGTTGATTATGTTGACGCCGTTAACGTCGACCTGAAAAGCATCAGCGACGACTTCTATAGAGAAGTCTGCAAGGGTAGTGTCGACGATGTTTTGAATGCCATTGAATTCTATTATTCGAATGGAGTCCATGTGGAGATAACGAACCTGCTCATTCCAGGATATAATGATGACTTAAACAGCATACGTAATCTTATAAAATATGTAAAGGGAGTATCAACCTATATTCCACTGCACTTTACAAGATTCTATCCACAGTTTAAGATGCAGGACGTTGAAATCACGCCGGACAAGACTATAGATAAGGCCTTGGACTTGGCCAAGTATCTGGGATTGAAATACGTCTACCCAGGAAATACATATCCGTCATATAAAGACAACACATACTGCAGAAACTGCAGACATCTTCTTGTGCAGCGTGAAGGATACAACGTTAAAGTGAACATAAGCCAACAGAATGCTTGCAATAACTGCAATCATAAAACGGACGTCATACTTGAATAATACGAGAAATGATTTTAATTTACTTAAAAAAAGGAATTTGGGGAATTGAACTATTTTTTGTGGAGTCTAGAATACTCAATCTCCACCAAATCCGCCGGAACCCGGATTGCCGAGTCATAACCCATCGTTCCCTGATTTAAACTTTTTATATGAAAAAACATCTCGATTGAAATCCATAGTATTTATCTATCGTGGAAGTACATGTTTTTAATTAAAATAACGATTATTAAAGTTTTATTATAATAATAAACTATTGTATAACTTATTTTATAAGAATATGTTATCCTAAAATGTATGGAATTTACCGTAAAATTAATATGAGAAATCACATCACTGTTCAATCAGCCCAAATATATTATTTAAATTCCAATCAAATGAAAAATACAATTAAAGAATTTTCAGAGTCTGAAATGTAAGAATTAATATATTCTAAATAAAAATTTATAAAACTTTACAAATATATTATCAAATTAATAAACATTACATTGATATTACATTAACATATAAATAGTAATACAAATAAATATATAAATATTAAAACATAAACGATGTCTAAAAGGAGTGAAAAAAATGGCAAGACCAATACCACCAACACCAGATATAGAAACGGAAGAAGAACTCGAAGCATTTTTAGAATATATGAATAGAGGACCTACAAAAGAAGAAAAAGAAAAGGGTAAAAGAGCAAGAGAAATATATGAAAATACTAAGATGAGAAATTAATAATTATCCATATAATTTATATCCAAATACATGGGAATATTTACATAATTTTCCTTTTTACTCTTATTTTTATCATATATAATAAATTGATTATTCTTATAAAAATTTATTACTTTTGATTTGTTATATGCATCAACAGACAGATACCTAATCCCATGTTTAAATCGAATTTTTAACACAAATCCAGTTACCCAATCAATTATCCAAGACCCTATGCCCATTCCTTTAAATTCTTTATTTACTGCTAAACGACCAATCTTAATCTATGGATAATATTTAAGTTTTATATTCAGTTTTTCATTAATTTTAATAGAATCAGAAGACAATGAAAAATAACCTAAAACTGTATCATCTTGATATACAAGATATACTTGCTAAATTCTCTTTACAATAATCCAATGACTCATTAAATAAGAAATCATTTAAATCATCATCTTCAGAATCAAATTTCAGATTATTCAATTGATCTTCATCAAGTCTTGCTACTTCATACAAATTTTCATTTAACTTATATTTATTACTTATTGCTGACATAGTTAATAATATATATTTTATAGTATTTATATCTTAATAATAAACATTGTATATAATTAATATAATTTAATATAATAATAATATAAAGGATGTGATAATTCCTTATTTTGTTTATTATAAAAAAATCATTTGAATAAGATATTACTTATAAGAAAAAATGAGCTTAAAAAATAAAAATATGAGATAAATAGCCATTAATTGTCCTTAATGATGTTGTTTACTGAGGATTTCCAAGTAATTGTCTATTCAACTGTTGTCTTAAATACACTGTTAGTAATGCTATTGTTTGTTGGATAATTAATCTATTGGAGTTTCCTTTACATGCTGTTTCTTATATAGTTGATGTTGGAATTCGTTGCATTGATTAATATTACTAAGAGAATATTGTCTATACGTTGTATATTAGCAGTTTTAGTTTTATTATCAGAGTTATTATTAATATACGAATGAAATAACCTTTTCATCAGTATATGGACTGATTTCATTACTTATTATTACAGTTACAATAAATGTATTGTTCCTAAAGATGGGAAGAAGAAGGGGAGTCTAGAATACTCCACCTCCACCTCCACCGAATCCGCCGGAACCCGGACCGCCGATGTCACCGAATGAACCGCCGATGTCCGAGGTGTCGATGTGGGTCGGCACGCTGTAGAAGAACATGTTGTTGAATCCATAGTTTCCTGCAAGGTATACTACCGACATGTCATAAAGCATTTCCTGTGACACGTTAGTATCCGAAAAGTGCCTTAGCATATTCTTTCTTACCTCATCGGCACATCCGAGTGCCGTGGCATAGACGAGATACTTACCCCATACCTGAATGGATGCCGGTGGACGCTCCCTTATAAGACTGTAATCCAGGAGGTACTTCTTGAAGTTCGTCCACCTGTCATGAAATACGCTTCCCATGCTTGTCCAACATCCCATTATATTGTTGGGCATTATAAAGAGAACTACTGAGACTACCAGCAGCAATCCTGCAAATACTATGGCTATCAGGTTGGTCAATCCTCCACTGAAGACGAATATTGCCAAAAACAACAGAATTATCGCAATTACAAATGAGGCATAACTCGTGTATACGGTGTATGTTGATGCCCTGTCGTCATAATAGCGTCTTATATCCAGGCTTGAGAATTCATGCGAGGTGTCGATAACCCATGCATTCATAAAGCGTGAAAATGCCCGGGAATCTGCGAGCATGTTCTTGAACGAGATATGATTCTTTTCATCGGCAAATGATGATACGTAGTCGTATACATCCAGCTCATATCTTCTTAGATTGGATAAATCCCTGTTTGTTGGCTGTATTATAGTATCGGTTTGGTCCGAGTGTACCAGTTTGAAGTATCTTTCCTCTATCAAGTCAAGCAATGTGGCATTGTATCCGTCGGCGTTGACCTCGCCTACCTGACCGTTTAATAGCATGTTGACAAGAAGCGGCTTGTCATCCGTCGGTATCTGGCTTTCTTCCTGATTATAATACATTGATTTCCCGTTTCTTGCATACTTAAAGTATATGCCCAATGGTATTGCCATGAGTATCGTTGATATGAGTGCCGCTATATATCCGAAGTTATCTGCTATGGACTCTTTTAATGCGTAAAAGCTTTGATCTGATTCTATCTGGCTTTTTGCATCCTTCTGTATTACATCGGCGTTTTTGCTGCTTTTGAAGTAATCCTTTGGCATGAGTATTCTTTGTTCTGCCTGCTGGCCTGACTCCAACTTATTGAACTTTATTGAAAGCGTGTCGTCAGACGTCCATGTGCTTTCATTTACGCTGCGGGATGGATTATTCCAGTACTCCACGTTTTGACTGCTTCCGGGTATGTGAATGCTTTCTGTTAGGTCACTTACTCCACTATCCCAGTACTTGTCCCATGAGCTATACTGGAATTCGGCTATGTCATTGTAGATTTTTACACCCTTATTGAAGTTATAATGATATATTACCCTTACTACGCCGGGATTTACCTGTTTTGTTTTGGCTTCATCGGAGTATAGCCATACCTTTAAAGTGACGTTATTGGTGTTGTTTATTACCTCCAACCGGTTATAGAAGCCAGGAGTTTCCACGGATATGTTGTCAACGCTCTGGCCGCCCGAGAGGATAATTGATCGGTATACCCCGTTTACGTTATCATGTATGTCATAGGCTATATCCTCTGTGATTATACATGTTGCGTCATCCTTTATCACTATATCCTTGTTCACCTTATCCAGACTATACTGTCCGTCGGATGAATAGGCAAACGGAATGATTAATAGTAAAATGATTAATAGTAATGGAATTATTCTTTTGATAGAGTTATTCATCGAAAAACTTCCCTTGACAGTTAATTATCTAAGTTAATATATTAAGTTGAAAATGTAAATAATTTTCGATGAGTCGGCTAGTCGGATAAGTTAGTTTCTTTTCCATCTCAAAACAGTAAATGTTGGTTTCAAAATATACGTCTCAAAAAGGGGGTTATCTAAAATGATTTCCTTCATAACATGCAATATCCGATTTTATACACAGAATATGAATAGTATAAGCAGTTACGAGTTTTAGGTGAGAACAAAATTAAAGATTTCCCATTAATTTAAAAATAATAACTTAAAACTATTAAATAAAAAAATAAGGTAATCATTACTGACTTGTTATTTAAGGTAAGCTACTGCATCATCCCATACCTCATCATGGGCTAACACAGTGCTAATGGAACTTGAAGGCATTCAAGCGTGTTTCTAATGTAAATATTTTAACATTAAATGTAATGCATATAAAACAGGTAACTTATTATTCTATTAATGAATATAATCGATAAAAAGGATAAATAGTAGAATAAATCTGTTAAAAAATTGGATTAGATTATCTATCCCATTTTTTATAAATTTTTTTCCTGTGATCGATATCAATGATTTGAACTATGTTTAATGATTCATTAACATAATAAATTATTCTATAATCACCAACTCTAGTTTTTTTACATTTATGGCATTTGTTACTATAAAAAGATTCTTCAGCATATTTATAAGGGTTTTCTGATAATTTCTTATATTGTTTTTTAATCCGATTAGATAACTCTTCATCATCATCAATCTTATCCATGAAACGAATTGCTTTTTTATCTTCCACTATTTCATAACTCATAATATCTAAGACCCACAAAAAAAAATTAGTTTAGATTAACTTTTCTAGTCCCTTCAAAATTACCATTTTCTATTTCATTGATTCTTTGATTATAGTATTCTGCCTGTTTATCACCAAATTCCTCGTCTTCCGGATACAACTTATCATAATCTTCAGACAAAATATTCTTATTGAAAAAGGAATCCAACTTATTTAACTCATGTTGAATATCGGAGAGATATTCTTCATAATCATTATAAGAAATTCTTTTTTCAAGATAAAACGTGACTAACAAATTTAATAACTCTTTGATTTTTTTCATGTATTCAAAACCGAACAATAGATTTTCATGGGAAGATTTATTTTGAATGATATACTGTATATTCTCATTACCTATCTTTACATCTAATAATGCATCGATAAAACTTTCTGAAGGAGCATCCTGATTATTTGAATTTTTTATTCGAAAGCTAATATCTTCCAAATCTGAAGATAACTTTTTATAGTCCTCATTATTTATATCTTTTCTAATAGAATATGAACCCATGTTATAATAAAATACAGATATGGAGTTATTAAATGTATTTGTTAAAGTTAACATCAAAATCACTACCTCAAACTTAATAATAATATTATATTATTAATTATTATAATATATTACTAATGTTTAATTTACTAAACATAATCCCCATTAATGTAAAAAATCTACATTATAATTCATGTGAAAACCAAAAAACATGATAATACAAATCCGCATTGGCTTTTGTCAATTGCTACACAATTTAGATTCTCCCATTACACCGACAGACATATATGAATAATGATATAGACATCCGTTTTAACTAACCGATGACTGCATTTTTCTTACCCTTCCCTCCATGGATGCTGGAAATAATATTGAACTTTAAATATCATGCAACTTACGGCGATTGCCAGTAACGAGTTAGAAGTGAGAACAAAATTAAAGAGTTGCTAGTATCACAAAAATAGTTAAATATGGGGGTGGATTCTAGAATGTTCCTCCTCCACCTCCACCGAATCCTCCACCTACAGAGGATATTCCACCCGAGGATGATGAATTTGCCGCGGCTTCTATATGTGAAAATGACGTCGTCATGTTGTTCAATCCGCCATAGTATGAAAACCATACGATATCCGATTGATACAGGTTATCTTCACTTAAATTAACGCTTTTGAAGTAGTTGAACATGTTGTCCGATACTTCCTTGGCACATCCGAGTGCCGTGGCATAGACGAGATACTTGCCCCATACCTGAATGGATGCGGGTGGATAATCCTTTATCATGCTGTAGTCGGTTATGTAATTTTCAAATGATTTCCACTTGTCATGGAATTGTTTGCCTTCCGGCGTCCATCTTCCCGCAAATGTGTTCGGTATTGACAGTGTCATTACACCCACTACAAACATCAATACAACCAGTATTATGTTGAAGAATGACTCGTCCATGAACATTGTAAATATAAAGAGGATAACCGACAATGCTATCATCAATCCGCTTGTGATGTTGAGAATCGTTGAACCCTTGTCGTCGAAGTATGAGTCGACCTTCTGCTGTGATATCTCGCTTTCGGCCGTTTGCTTCCAATTTGAGATAAATGACGTGTACTCTGTGGGGTCACAGTTATCCTTGATGTAATTAAAGGAGATATCATTGTTTCTTTCGAAGCTGCTTAAAAAGGTGATAATGTCCCTTTCATACTTTTTAAGATCAGTCAAATCCTTACTGCTTCTTCTGATAATCGTGTCGTTTGCGTTGCTTGCTATGATGTTGTAGTACTTTCTGTCTATCAGGCTTAGTATAGTGGCGTTGTATGCGTTTACATCAAATTCTCCGACGTTTCCAACTACAACATTGTTTACGAATAACGGTGAGTCATCGGTTGGCGTGTCGTATTCATACTCTGATTTGTAGTCAATCTTTGGTTCTCTGCCAAAGAGTGCGTAAATACCAAATGGTACGAAGAGCAATAGTCCAAGAATCGTATTTACGATAGTGCTGACGGTTTTTTTAAACTCCCTGTCCGAGAGGTATTTCTCCTGATCCTGTATGATTTTATCCTTTGCATCCAAACCTGTTGTTATGAATTTGTCGCCGGGCTTGAATGTTGTTTTTGGTATTAAAAATCTCTGTTCATATGCTGTATGTGATGGTATATTGCTTAGCTGCGTCTTGAGCGTCGTATTGTTAATCCATGTGGATTCGTCAACGTAGTCGGGTGGATTGTTCCATGTTTGAACGTCCTCGTTTGACGGGAGGGTTATTGTTGTGGTTAGCTTATCGACCCTGCTGTCCCATTGGTTACCCCACGTCAGATATTGGAATTCGGCAATGTCATTGTGCATTTTAACGAGCCTGTTGAACCTATATTTATAGGTAACCGTTACCTTGTCGTCATATATCTTCTGAGTCTTTGTCGGATCCTTGTAAAGCCATACCTTTATCTTTACGTTGTCCTTATTTGTTATGATTTCCGGCGTGTTATAATAGCCGGGCGTTGTTACGTGAACATCACTTATGCTTTGGCCTTCAGCTATCGGTATTTCCCGGTATACACCGTTTACGCTGCCTTCTATATCCTGTGTGATGGTCTCTGTTATGATTGCAGTTCCGTCATCGGATATATTTATGTCTACATTGGCTTCCGGTATGGTATAATCACCGTCATCCGCAAATGCCACGGGCATCAATAGGAATAACGATATCGTGAACATTACCAGAAACTTCTTGACTGTATTATTCATTCATAGATTCCCCTTCAGATTAGTTTTGTATAAAGAATATTTTAAACATATAATTATATAATCTTTTGCAAAATAAAATATCAAAAAATAGTGGGTTATGAGTCCAATAGATATAAGCTTCTATTGTTATCATAGTAGAATAATCTTATTAAATCGTTCTTTTCAACCAATCCCTTATCGTTTTGGTTGACGTATCTGATTAGATTCTGTCTGAAGGACAAATCAACCCCTATAGACGCCGAATATACTATGTAGTTAGCAAGTGTACGTGGCATTTTTGGTGTATTCGCTTCCATTAAACTGTAATCGCTCAGATATGCTTCGAATTGCTTCCAGGCATCGTGGTGCAGCTTGCCTTCCTTGTTCCAATTGAATCGTATCCTTCTGGAGAGCATATATGCAAAGATTATCATTAGAATCAGAACCATTAAGCTTCTAAAAACCCATGTAAATAGAGGTACGGACGGATTTAAGACATTTATCAGTATCAGTGCCGCAATCAGATATGCTCCCGCCATTATCGAATAGTATTTCAATGCCTTGGATGTCCTATCCTCAAAGAGATTGTCTATCGAATAGTCTTCACTGCATAGTGACGTGAATTCGGCATATGCCCCTTTCAATTCATCCTTATCCATGACTTGTCTAATATCATCCAGGAGTATCCCATCTTCGATATACTCGGATAAGTAATTAAAGACGAGTTTTTCATGAGACTTCAGGTAATTGTCATTATTATTGATGGTAAGATATAACTTATCCCCCGTATGCCGTGTATTTATAAAGTTCTTATTGATTAATTCCAATATCGTTGCATAGAATGCATCTTCATTTACCCGCTTTTTATTATCGTTTAAAATCATGTTTACCCTGATATAATCATCGTCAAAATCATCAATGGTATCATATCGGATATTTTTGACTTCGGAGTTTTTAAAGTATTTGAAAGATATTGCCAATGGCATGACAATCAACAATAGGGTTGCTGCAATCAGTATATAGGCCAGATTGTTGTTACGGTTGACGTTTTTGAGGTAATCCTCCTGATATCCTATTAGAGAATCCTTGTTGTCATGATTTATGTTATTCGTATATATGCCTGATTTGAATGATTCCTTCGGCATTAGGGCTACTTGTTTAAGATTATTATCTGCTGTTATCTGTTTATATCTTGTTTCGTGTCGATAATCGTTTACCCATGACCGGCTGCTTATCAGGTATGGCGGATTGTCGTAGATTGTTATATCATCGTGTGTGGCGGGATATGTTATATAGGTTTCAAGCTTTGAAACCGTACTTGTCGAATCGGCCCATGGGGTATAGTTAAATACAGCCACGTCGTTGTACAAGTCAATCGAGTTTAAGCTTCTGTAATGGTATATTATTTTTACACTCTTGTTTGTAATCTTGTTTTTCCTTGAATCATCCGAGTATAATGACGCTTTAATGTTGATAACATCGTCGGTATCCTCCACTTCATAATCACAGTAAATGGAGTCTGATTCTATGGATATGTTGTCGATTACTTCATTTGATGACTTGGCTATAGTGTAATGGACGATGTTATTGGATTCATCGAGCGTGTATGTTACCTCATCACTGTGGTGGCATTGGCCGTCATCGGTGATGTTGATGAAATTCACAACGACGGGTACGGTATATGCATGTGTATATTCATTTTCGTTGAAAGAATATGATGGTGCCAATAATAACAAAAGCATGATGAATATAATTGATATCTTAATGAAATTATTTAATTTGAAGGTACTCATGATTAACATCCTTAAAGCAATAATAATATCTTTATGTGAATATCTAATTATACTTAATGAAAGAAAAATACATTTAAACCACATTTTCAACAGCCACAGAATATAAATCATTTTAAAAACATATATGAAACCAAATATTAAACAGATGTGATATTATGTCAGACATAGAAAAAGTATCAAATTATTTAACAGATGCAAAGGTATTCTTTTTAGCAACGGTTGACGGCGACAAGCCAAAGGCAAGACCACTGGGTCTGCAGATACTGCACAACGATAGGATATACTTTGGTGTAGGGGATTTCAAGGAAGTTTACAGGCAAATGCAGGAAAATCCCAACGTTGAAATAGTGGCAACAAGAGGTGAAGACATCCTCAGATACTACGGCGTTGCAAAGTTTGACGACAACGAGGAAGTACTTAACATAGCCTGGGAAATGCTGGGCGAACTGAAAGGATTATACGACAGCAACGGCTGGAATATGAAGCTCTTCTACATTGACGAGGCCACGGCAGAATTCAGAAACATGTTCTCTGTTGAAGAATCATATAACTTCAAATACTAAAACTCCCCTTCCCTTTATCTTTTAGATATATAAACTATTTTTAATCAATAATTATGAGAAAATAGATATAATTAGCTCCTTTTAAGTAAAATAGAGAAATTTAAGGATATATTCAATTTAGGACTGAGAAATAATAAAATCAATATAAAAAAAGAAAATGTTGAAAGTGCATGTTTAAAACTGTACTTTAGGAACGGCTCTGTCACTTTCATGTGCTTCAAAGAAGTCTGATTGTTTGAATCCGAATAATCCTGCAATGATATTGCTTGGGAATTGTTCACATAAATTATTGTATTTTAATACTGTGTCGTTGTAGAATTGTCTTGAATAAGAAATCTTATCTTCGGTTTCGGATAATTTTTCCTGCAAGTCTATAAAATTCTGATTAGCCTTCAATTCAGGATAAGCTTCAGCTACTGCAAACAAGGTCTTCAATGCACTTGTTAATTGATTATCAGCTTTGGCTACTTCTTCAACTGTTGTCGCATTTGCAATGCTTGTTCTTGCCTTTGTAACTTCTTCAAATGTTGATTTTTCATGTCCTGCATAACCCTTTACGGTTTCTACAATGTTTGGAATTAAATCATTACGCCTTTTAAGCTGTACGTCAATTTGACTCCAAGCATTTTTAACCCTATTTCTGGCGTTTACAAGTTCATTATAGAATTTAACGATGATTCCTGCAATAATAAGGATTATTACTAGAATTATTACTATTAATATTATGCTCATTATCATATCCTCCATAATTTTAATAATCTTAAAGTAATATAATAATTAATATTATACATTATATTAATATAAAAACTTTATCCAAAAAAAATGTGATTCCTATGAGTACATATAGAGACTTGCAATTGTTGTCAGATGCCGCCTACTATGACAGGTGCAACTACGTAAACTACAACGTTGACAACGTACTCAAAGAAACCGACAAGATCAAAAACGGGATATACTATGCAAAAAGGGGAAGTGACGAGGTACCCCTCTTTAAGGTACTTCTAACCAACCAATGCAACAACGACTGTGCATACTGTACAAACTGCAGAGCACATAACTATCAGCGGGCAAGGCTAAGTCCTGATGCATTGGCAAGAATATACATGGACTTCTACAATAAAAACAGCGTGGAGGGATTGTTTTTAAGTTCGGGCATAATCAAAGATGCGGATACCACCATGGAAGAGATGATTGAAGCCGTGCATATTCTAAGAAACAAATACTCATACAAGGGATACGTTCACCTGAAAATCATTCCGGGAGCAAGCCGCGACCATATAAAGCATGCGATGCAGCTTGCCGATAGGGTTAGCATCAACCTTGAGGCCGCAACAAAGGACGGCCTTGGTGACCTTTCAAGTACGAAAAACTATGACAAGGACATTTTGAAAAGGCTTGACTGGATAAGTAACTTGCATAGACGAGACCATAATCTTGCAAGCAGTGGACATACCACCCAGATAATAGTAGGCGCCAATGATGAAACGGATGAGGACATATTGAATCAGGTCTACAGGCTGTCCAATAAGTATGACACGTTGTACAATTACTTCAGCAGCTTCAAGGCATTGGATGGAACACCATTGGAAAATCATGACCAGCCGGACATTCGCAGAACGGGAAGACTGTATCAGGCGGAGTATCTCTTCAAGCAATACAACTATAAAATCGATGATCTGATACTTGATGATGACGGATTTTTGGACTTGAACGAGGATCCAAAATACGTTGCTGCTCTTGAAAATATGGATATGTATCCGATAGATGTAAATTCTGCCAAATATAAGGAATTGATAAGGGTTCCAGGTATCGGATTGAAATCGGCCCGCAGGATAACGCACCTTCAAAAGGAAGGAAAAAAGATTACCAGCCTAAAACAGCTACAGGACTTGGGTGCAAATATCAACAAGTGTAAGATATTTGTTAAAACGGGAAAATCATACCAAAGTACGCTTATTTAAAATAGATATTATGGTACTGAATCAATTACATGAAATAATATTGAATAAAAGAAGCATAATATTGAAGGAAAGAAGCATAGTAATGAAGGAAAGAAGCATAATATTGAAAAAAAAGTTAATGAAAAAATGTAGAGTAAAAATTACTCTTCATCAAACAATTCCCATATTTCAGGATATTTCTCGCTTATGGCCTCTTCCAATAAAACGGATGCTTCATTGCTGATGCTGAATTCAGGAATTGTCTTTTTTAGATATCTTAATGTTGAAGCTGCCTTGACAGACCATAAGCTTATTCTAGGATTATCGGCTACCTCTTCCTTGATTTCATCAATCTTTTCCTGACTTAAAACCATAAAGGAATCGTTCGTAGTCTTATCTTTTGTAACGGCCTTTTTAGCCTTTTTAGCCTTTTTGTTTGTTTTTTTATCGTCATGGTTTTGAATTAAGGCATCCAAACCCCTGCCTAATGCACTTTCAGCCATTACTGTTCACCTTCCATGTCAATTATTTCCTTAGCCAATTTCATGTATGCCTTTGTACCGCTGCAATCGGGGTCATATAACACGCAGGGCTGTGAATAACTAGGAGCTTCCGCCAACTTGACGTTTCTGGGAATCTTAGTTGTAAATATGTGTTCTTCATCCTTGAAGAAGTCTTTGACGCTGAATACCACATCACGTGCAAGTCTTGTTCTTCCATCGTATAATGTAATCAGTATACCCTTAATTGGACATGGACTTTTAAGTCTTGTTTCGACAAGCTTAATCGTTTCAAGCAAGTCAAGCATACCCTCTAATGCATAAAATTCGGCTTGTATCGGTATTATGACGCTGTCGGTAGCTACCAATGCATTCAATGTTAAGATACCTAATGACGGTGGAGCGTCGATCAGTATATAATCATATGCATCCACGTTATTTTCTAATTTTTCACTTAAGATATATGGATATCCTATTTCCTTGCTTAGTTCCACTTCCGCACCGCTTAATGATATGTTACTTGGCAGGCTATGCAGGTTTTCCAATTCAGTCTCATATATACATTCATTCAATGTACATTTACCTGTCATAAGGTCATATACCGTCGTCTCGATTTGATTCTTTTCAATTCCCAAACTTGTGGTGGCATTTCCCTGGGGATCCATGTCAATAACAAGTACCCTTTTGTCTAGTTTTGCCAAGCTGGCTCCCAAATTTACGGCCGTAGTGGTCTTTCCACAACCACCCTTTTGATTTAATATTGTGATTACTTCTGTCATCAGATATCCTCCTTAATAATTATTAGTTAAATTCTTATTAATATTTATCATGACACTAATATTTAAAGTTATAAGTAAAAAGTTATAATAATAATGGGAAATTGATAGATTATGATGTTAAAGAAAAATATGATGCTTAAAAAAATGCTTTGAAAAAATAAAAATAGAGGAATGGATTAATTAATCCTAGAATTTGACACGTTTTGATACCTGATACGGTAAAGGTAATTGTCTAAACGGCATTCCATCTGTTTTTGCGTGAATCTCATCGGCCAACTCTTCGACGGTCACTTCTTGCTTGCTGTCATCGTCACGCCTATTGACTGTTATGGAATTGTTTTCAACTTCACTGTCCCCAACGACAATTGTGTATGGAATCCATTCCTTACCGGCGTTTCTGATTTTCTTACCTAATCTTTCGGCTGTATCGTCGACGTCCACACGCACGTTCAGTGATTTGAGTTTAGAGTATACTTCATCCGCATAATCCAGGTGATTGTCGGTGACCGGTATTATTCTAACCTGTGTCGGTGAAAGCCATAATGGAAGTGATGGCTTGTTGCCCTTATCCGTTGAGGTTTTTTCAAGCAAACTGCATATTACTCTTTCAAGACTTCCTGTTGGACTGCAGTGTAATATTGTAGGGTATTGCTGCTGTTCGTTTTCATCAAGGTATGTGATTCCGAATCTTCTTGCACTTTGAATATCCATCTGTACCGTAGGATTTTCAATAGGTCTGCCCAAATCATCGATAGCTGCAAAGTCCACTTTTGCATTCCAGTAGTGTTTCATCTTAGGAATCACTTCAAGAAGTACAGGCTTTTTAATATTGTTTTTTACAACCTTTTTGACCCAGTCCTCGTTTTCGGCATAGAAGTCTTCGGTTACTCTGAAAGCCACTTCATAATGTACATTCAAATCGCTTTCGGTCTGTGCACACATGTCAACCTGACCTTCAAATACTTCCTTGGCATGGTCATCGTCTAAACATACGCTGTGGAAGTCGGGCATCGTAAAAGCCCTTAACCTTTTAAGACCTACCACTTCTCCCTGTCTTTCAAATCTGAAACTGAGTTGTGATAATTCATATATGCCTACAGGCATGTTTTTCCATGTTAAGAATGAATCGGCCATTATTCTGAATGCTCCAAAACAACATGCAAATCTTAACATCAGCTCTTTATGTTTTGTCTTTAATCTGTATTGTCTTTCACCGAACTTGGCCGCATGTTCCCTTATGGCTGGATCTGCCAAATCATACATTACAGGCGTATCTACAGGCATTGCACCTCTTTCTGTTACGAGGTTATATA
>MUZY01000121.1 GCA_003266065.1 Methanosphaera sp. rholeuAM130 | reverse complement strand
ATTCTGTTGTCGTAATTGCCGTAACATCGTGTTTTTGGGCTAGTAGAACGGCAAGTGAAAGCCCCACATATCCTACGCCCGCAACTGTAATTTTCATTATTATCTCGCTCCTTTTTTTTATTTTAAATAGGTTATATCGTTTCAGAAAAAGTATCGGGAGTATGGAGTAAAACGATTATCATATGTCCCGACAGTCATTAAATCATATATTGCTGATTGATAGATAATTGAATGTACTTTCCTAATATCTTGGTGCTATTTAATAGTTTATTCTGAAAAACTTTAAATTAAAGTGTTTTCATTAGTTATATCTTTTTTATTATATTCTGAATGTTTAAATCGAAATTATTTATTTCAAACAATAAATTTCATTAATATATTAAATTATCTGTATTTTATAGTTTAAAAATTTTATGAAGGTATGCTTTAACATTTGCATGTTCTATTTATACAGTGAATTATACTTCTCTAATTTGGCGTAGGTGATATACCTCTCCAATTTTAATTTCTTCTCAGTATCAATCAAATCATCAATGCTTATTTTTTCCAATGTTTTAATGATATCTATTCTTTTAAGTACCTTTTTTGTGTATGGTCTTTTCGAATCCGTTACAACTATACCCTTTAGAAAATCCTGTACCAATTTTGAGTTGAGTATTAGCATAGTGATATATGCACTGTCATAGTCATCAAATGAAATATAATAACACGTATCGTCAAGCATCATGGATTTATCATTGTTATAAACCAGGCTGAACAATCCTCTCTTGTAAAAACCAGAAATTGCCACCTTGTATTTGCCAAATGTATAGTCTCCAATTCCAAAGATGCTGAAATCCGGACAATTATTATAGATGTTGCTTTTTCTGTTTTCAAAGGATTCCCTATTCTCGTTAAGATAATTCCAGGTATGGGGATATTTATCCTTGATGGGAGATGTATCCTCCTTGAGTCTGTGTTGGGTTAGTATGACTCTTAAATCACTGGTGGTCACTATAGGTTTTTTTAGGCTGCTGCTTTTAAGCAATGGAT
The DNA here is from genome assembly GCA_003266065.1 of Methanosphaera sp. rholeuAM130. Lineage (GTDB taxonomy): Archaea > Methanobacteriota > Methanobacteria > Methanobacteriales > Methanobacteriaceae > Methanosphaera. The sequence goes on along the minus strand of MUZY01000121.1, from coordinate 1,827 downwards.
ATAGAGGGTCATCTTCCAGGTATACAAGGTCTTTTTTCTTATTTTCATATTTGTCTCCAACCCTTTTTACCTCCATTATCTTGGCACAGTCATGTTTGATTCCCTGTCTCCACTCAAAAGGACACACTCCGTCGATATCCACAATATTGTCCATGTTGAAGTATAGTTTATCGTTTACAAAACCCATAACATGATTATCATGGGGATTGTCAATGTTAGTCACATCACAGGTAGAGATTGATTTACCATTTTCATTAAATTCCATTATGAGAATACATCCGGATGTGTCTGCTTTGAATACCTTCCTGGAGTTGAATTTAATTATTTTGATTTTTGAAATTTTAATTCTCTTATCTGCAATGTGTTTAAATATTTTACATCCAACGGTGTATTTGCATAGGAAAATTACCGTGGCGTTCAGTTTTTTAAATTCATCTACAATCGAGAGTATGATGTGTTCGGATATGTCGAAGTTTGACTGGCCGGTTATCGCATGAAAGTATTCCAGGTGTTTGTAGTTACTCTTTTGTGGAATGTTATCCGATTCATACTTTGAAAGGCGTGTGTTGGTTACCCAAGGGGGATTTCCAATAATCAGATAATTTGAATATTTTTCGTCCTTTACCTTTTCAAAGTCAAATTCAAATATGTTTTCATTGTACAGTTCAACGTTATCCGTCTGTCTGATTTCTTTAAGATACTCCCAGTTTATGTCAATTGCCTTAACGGGAACGTCGGGGTAATATTTGCGGATTGCATTTATGAAGTTTCCAACTCCGCATGTAGGTTCAATAACAACATCAGGATTAAGGTTTAATTGATTTTTGGCATATTCAACCACTTTATCGGCAAAGTCTATCGGAGTCTGATAGTCACCGTATTCCTTTTTGGATTTACCTGTAGATTTATTCTTAACTTCATCAGTATGATTGTATTTCAATCTCCATTGAAGGGCATTTGAAATAGTCAAATATCCCTGTTGCGGTGGATTTTCTATTATTTCATGGGCTAACTTATTCAATGTGCTATGTTCACCGGGTAGTTTGCATTCTTCCAGATAACTTGTGATTCTATCGGCATCCCAATTGTTTTCAACCATTTTTATCAGGTTTTTAGTCAGGTTATAGTCACCTGTTTTGGATGCATGGATGAATTTGCACGATTCAAATTTCAAGTCTGTATAGTCGTCGCTATTCATATATACGAATAGAAGAATGTTGTAACCCAAGCCATAGACTTTTTGTCTGATATCTCTAAATGGGCATGAATTTTGAGGTTTTCTATTGGATGTTACTTTAATGTCGGTGTTGATGTCCTCATCCGGAAAGTCTATCCCATTTGCCGATGAACCATGATTAAAGGTATATTTCTTGCTTAGAACATCCTTGAATTCCTGTTCGATATATGTTCCAATAGCTTTGCCGTCAGTTATACCAGTTAATTGGGGATGTTTTTCATAGTTTTCATCGTTACAAAATAGTTTAGCTTCCCTGATAAGTGCTTCGATTGTCAATTTCATAAATATATTTATACCAATATGGAGTATTAATAATATTCACTTTTTTATAATTATTAACGTGGTGGTTTTAATCTTTAATTGGATTATAACATGTCTTTGGCTAAGGATAAACTTAAAATGCGTAAAAAAAGGATTATTTGTGGGGGAGGTGATGTAAATCTATTCGTGTCTGTTTTCCAATTCATCAAACAGATCGTCGATAGGTATTCCCTTGTATGCAAGATTCAATATGGTAAAAAATATCAAATCGGCAGATTCATGGACAAGGTCTTCATTGTTTTTTGATGCAAGTATGACCTCTGTCGCTT
>MUZY01000011.1:6599-6732 GCA_003266065.1 Methanosphaera sp. rholeuAM130 | reverse complement strand
TCTTCTGGTGCTACTTTTTCGCTTGTATCTTCGAGAACTGTTGCGTCATCGGATACGTCACTAGCACTTATAGAGGTAACTCCAACCAGCAGGACTAGTAGTATTGCTGCAAAGAATATACTTTTTACATTCT
>MUZY01000011.1:2061-6416 GCA_003266065.1 Methanosphaera sp. rholeuAM130 | reverse complement strand
TAGTCGTTACTATAAATTTTATTATCAATATTAGTTTATTTTTTAATATTATTAAATATTTGCTTTTTATTTATTCTATAAAAGTAGTATTATAGGTATTATTTTGTTTTGATTGTGTTTCTTTGGCTTTTATTTTTTTAGTTGAATTTTTTTCGGCGTTGTGGTGTGCAGTGGGTTTTTCTTATATTTAGGCTAAAGGGAGGGGGGAAGATTAGATGTTTTATTATTTGAAGTGTTGTCGCTGTTTTGTTTGTATTTTTACTTATTTTTAATGGTTTTTGAATCTTTAGTCTGATATTTTTTAATATAATTGGAGGGTGTTGATTTTATCTTTTTGTTGGTAATTTTAGTCTATGGGATTTGTAGGTATGGCATTGGGTCTTCCTTCTTCATGTATAAAAAAGAAGGTTAATGGAATGTTTTATGTATTTAACATTCTAAGTATGTGTTTATAATATTTTTATCATTGTTCTAATATTTTGCAATTGTCAATGTTTTGGTTTTTTCCAGTCTGTTTTATAGGGTTATATCTATCAGTAGATTCTTGGATATTTAAACTATTCGTGTTTAAAAGACGATTCATGGCACTGTTGCATAGTTGCAGGCAATGATATTTTTGTATCAAAAAGCTTTGAGTTTGAAATTTCTTTTTAAATGTAATATTTTTTGAAGATAAGTATCAATTGATACTTATCATAATGATTTTCGCCCTCTTCCCTTATTATAAAAACTTCATGTACTCCATCAGTTTATCCATACTGTTAATCTGTCTTTCCAAGTTGATGTCGAAGTATGTCTTGTTGTCGGTGTGATAATTTGAAGTGATTATAATTTGATTTCCGATTTTCTTAAATCCATCTACTACGTTGTGTCCTATTATCATGCAGTTTGAACCGATTATGTCTAGGAAGTTATCGACATCTGCCGTTGTATAATCACCGGGTCTATTCCATAGGAAGTCGTATAGTATAGGGTTTTCATAGTCATCGTCAAATATCTTTTCATAATCATCCATTGATTTGACATTCCTTGATGGGCCGGTATGTGATATGAAAACTCCGTTTTCCGTTTTTATAAAGTAGGGCAGTGTTTTGAAGAATTCTATATACTCTGATAGTGTCGGTTCCAGACTACCCTTTTTAATTTCTATCAGCTTTTCAAATTCCCATTTTTGATTTTTATAGTTCTTGAATATGTCGGTATCTGTAATATGTGCCCATTCATGGTTTCCAAGCAGTACATGAAAGTTGTCATACTCTTTTGTCTTTTTGATTACATCGTCAATTAGTTCTACTGATTGGTCATAGCCGAGTGTTGAATGAATGAGATCTCCCACGAATACTATGTGTGAGTCTTTGTCTTCCCTGTTCCATAGTTTCAGATACTCTTCATAGTCGCTATAGTTTCCATGGATATCCGTTACGACTATTAATCTGCCTTTTCTTGGTAGTTTTATCTCTTTGTTCATATTATCACTTCCCTTTCTGATTATTGATTTTCTTATTTTTTTTTTAATTTTATCTATGATGATGATTTTAATGATATGTTTTTTTTATTATATGCTTTTATGTTTATGATGATATTTAAAGGGTTTAAAGTTTATTCTTTTGAAGTACTTCATGTTTTTTTTGATGTTTGTGAAGTTTTTCATTGGATTTAATATCTTTGAATACATGAATTTTATCTGGCGAGTATTTGTTATAAATACTATTGATTTTTTTCTAAAATACTGAATATTATCATATCATAAGTTACATATTAATCAAAATTATATTAATAAAAACCTGAATTTATGAAAATATTTATATACTATGGTGTTGATAATAATAATTAGTAAGAAATTTGGAAAAGAAAAGTGATTATAAAAACATCTTATGATTCATGATAAAATACTTTGAACATTAAACTCCAACTTCAGATATTGGTGATGAAAGTAAAAACCTAATAAAAATTGGATTTGCATTATCTACTGTACTGTCCACGTTTTTACGGTGTTTATTTTCAATGGAGTAATACTCATTTAATAGATAAGTTTTTCGAAAAAAGCGATTTGGAAAATTATAATATAACTAGTGTTTTTTTTGTTTGTGGTGGTGAAATTGTTGTGTGATGATAGCTATTCGTTGGGATATGAAATGGGTTATGATGAAGGATACGATGATGGTTATAGTGATGCTGTTGATGAATCCTCCTCCGTTGGGGATGAACATTCTGAAGAATATCACGATTCTACTTTCAAATGCAGACAAAATACTTTGACTGATTTTTTAAGGAATGTCTTTGATTTGGGAAGATTTCAAAGAAAATAAATTATCATTCTCCTTTTATCGTCTAATCTTTTTTTTTAGTTATTAAATAATTTGTGTGAACTTTTTTAATGAAAGTTATTGATTTATGGTATTTAAATACTAGTTTGGGACATTAAAGAGTTTATTTTAATTGATTTATATAGTTTTTTTATATAAGGTTAATTAACTATGGATTATGATGAGGACATGCTAATGAATAGTGAATAATTAATATGGATAAATGGATTGAAAAAACATTGACGTTAATGGTAAATGAAACTTTTGGATTATTAACTATTTAATGGAATGCTACGGTTGAATTGCCGATAAGAAAAGTCATCCTATGTGACGTTCATAAGTCCTTTTATGAAATAAAACTTATTCTTCAAGAAGAATCAAATTAATTGTTATCCCTATAATTAGGATAATAATTATGTTGTTATAATTCTTTTTTCACGNNATAAATTTATCATGTCATCTCCGAATCATTTTCTAACAGACGTATAATAAATGTAAGGTGTTTCAATATGGATAATTTAGAAAAACAAGACACAGTAATAATTGATTTATCTGAACAAGATTCAATATCTTCAAAACTTGCAGCAATAAATAATAGAGTAAGATTTTCAATATTAAAAATTCTAAGAGACTTTCAAAAAATAAATGATGCAAATAAAGGTACTATTTTTGAAAAAGATCCATTATACTCAAGGGAAATTAATTCAAAATTGTTGAATAAGTATAATATAGATATAACTACACAAATGCTTGGACAACACTTGAAACAATTACAAGAAGCGGGAATGATTGAAGAGGTAATTGTTCAAAAAGAAGTACCTAATAAGGTTGGTCTACGTAGCATTAAGGGATATCAACTAAAAATTGATGCATTTGAAGATTTATTGTTGGACATTAACTTTTTTACGGATGAATTATTGAACTATTTCAGTCTATCCAAAATCAATCGGGATGAAGTGGATGATAGCCACTGCATGCTAACCATATTCAATGGAAAAGAAAAGGGAAAAACATTCACTGTAAGTAAGGATGAAGTTGTATTGATTGGTAGAAAATCAGATATGGAGGTTAATGATTTGGCTGCCTTTACTATTTTACTTGACAACAGTTACAATAGTGTTTCCAGCGTATCAAAACCGCATTTGAAATTATTCTATAAGGATAATGGGTGGTATGTGCTTGATGATTCAAGTACCAATGGATCGTATATCCTAGATAAAAAGATTCCGACAGCCGAAGTTACAAAACTCCGTAACAACACCATCTTAAAATTATCCAAAGGCAAAGGCAGTGCCATCATTTACTGTTGTTTCCAATAAAACTCCTTTATTGTATTTTTTTTTTAATAATTTTTTCATGTGGCTTTTTGAGTCTATGAAATGAAATCTGTTCACTGATAGAAAAATCTCATAAAATGCAGAGGTTCATGGATAAGTTCCAATCATGCGGAGCTATTCTTAATAATGGATGACAATCTGATACTGACTGGTGAAAATAATGATACAAAATTATTGGCTAAAATATTACCCTTGAAAAATCCTATTTTTTCTGTTTTTTTTAATTATTCCCTATTTTATCTTAAATAACCCTTTTTATAGAAAAGAATATTAATAAAAGTGTTTAAATTAATTACTATATGAATAGAATATTGGGGGTGTATTAAATGAACTATAAAAAGTTAGCACTTATACTGGTTATTCTCATATCCATATTTCTAATAGTATCATATGTTTTCCAGCCAAACTACAGTATACCTGAAGCTACTAAACATATTGAGGTAATGGATGATGGATCATGTGTAATAACCGAAGAAATAGTTATGGACATAAAAGGTTCGGTAAACGGTACTTATAGGGATTTGCCGGTAGTTGATAATCAGGAAGTGACAAATATCTCCGTGGAAACACCGGGATATTATAATCATTTTGAATTGGGTGGTAACATCACCAATACCCGTATACGTGTATGGCTTTATAATGATAAGGAGCATACCGAAAAGATTAACAATCAAAGAGTTCCGGTCATATATAAGTACACCTACAACAATGC
>MUZY01000011.1:0-2021 GCA_003266065.1 Methanosphaera sp. rholeuAM130 | reverse complement strand
GTATTCAACAACCCAAAGACCCATGTTAAACAGAGTGGGTGGAATGATAACGGTGAACTTGAGACGATAGCCAAGGACATTCCATCACATACTACATTGGAACAGAGGATACTCATGCCAAAATCTTACTTTAAAAGTACACAGCATGCACAGGTAATACATGAAGATGCAAAGTCGATAATTGAAGAAGACCAAAAGAAATATGCGGATAAAATATTCTATGAAAACATAATCTATAAACTTATGGAGATAATGGTTGCATTGGATTTTATTGTGCCATTTGTAGTTTATCTCTTATATGGAAGGGAAACAAAAACGGATTATGATGCCGAATATGAATATGACGTACCGATGGATTTAAAGCCNNTTTGATGCGGTACTGCTTGACTTGATAAACAACAGATACTTTAAAATCATATCCTCCAATACGGATGATACAGTAATAAGACTAACAGACAAGGACACATCAAGCTTGGAGGAATATGAAATGGATATCATCAATTACTTGGATAGCTTTAAGGATTCAAACGGTGACATATCCCTGGCAGGTATCGCAGATAATGAAACATATGATCATTATAAAGAATTCAAGGCGGATTGGAAGAAAAAGGCAAGTGATTCAATATCGGATTCGGTAATCAAACGTTACTTTGACGATAGGGGAACAAAGATTTTCGATAAGGCATTGCTAATACTTTTTGTCATTAGCATTATATTAACGATATTGGCAAATATAGTTACGGGAGTACTTCCAATAATTGAAAATAGGTTTTATTGGTATTTTATTATATTTCTGGCCATACCTGTAGCGATATATTTATTAACTCCAAACACGTATCCTGGAAGGTGGACACCGGAAGGAAAAGTGGCAAGCGAGAAATGGGAAAACTTCAGAAAATACATAACAGACTACAGTTTAATCAATGAAAAGCCTCCTGAATCGGTGCAGGTATGGGGAAAATATTTGGTATATGCGGCAACCCTTGGAAAAGCCAAGGAAGCAACTGATACCCTGCAGGAATATATCAGTGCAAAAAAACTATCCGATGATGAGATAGCAACCAATAATCTGGTACTGTTTACATCTAAAGGAGGATATAATAATTTAACTTCCTCAATTGATTCAATGGTGGAATCATCCTACTCTGACTCCGGTAATTACGGAAGTTCCGGTGGAGGAGGATTTGGTGGAGGTGGAGGTGGAACCTTTTAGTTCCATAACTCCTATACAATACTTTTTTTATATTTATATTTTTTTCTGGAAGAGGATATTCTACAGTAAATTATCTGATTTCCATGTATTTTCGTTTCTCTGTTCTGTTGATTGTTGCCAGTGTATTGGGCATTTTCATATCCAGATTATCTGAAACATCCATTAATTCTTTATATAATAATACTTATAGGGATTGTCTTTAATTATTGCCTCTAGCAGAGCCAAATCAACTTCATTCTCATATTTGATTGTAGGACATTGTCTTGCCGTACATTTCAAAGAATAGAATGTCCAAATTGTTGTTCGTTGTCAGCCAAATCACTTTTGCTCTTTGAAAAAAATAGTTCATCGATTGATTTATGGAGGTTAGGACAGTGGAATTTCCATCATCATGAAAATCCCTAATCGGTTTTCATGACGGGAATACTGCTGAAAAAACCAGTATTATCCAATGAAAATCCCACAGATTAACTATTTAATATAAGTCATGTATCGATAATGTATAAAAAAATGTTTTTTAATCTTTTACTAGATCTAATATCTTTCTGGCATAATTTCTATCATACTCTTTTACATCATCACTAAGTTCGTCATATGGAATCCAGTATGACTCCCACCTGTTTAGCCTATCCTCTATCATTTCTATAAGTTGGGTATTTCTCTTTATAAGCATAGGCTTATTGATTTCATCTGAATCATTCAAATATCCATTATTAAGTTTGAATGCATTTAATATTTCATCCAATTCTTTAGCCATGGTTTTTGTCCAATCCATCCATTCCTCATGACAAAGGTCACTTGCCTTTTC
>MUZY01000165.1 GCA_003266065.1 Methanosphaera sp. rholeuAM130 | reverse complement strand
CCTTCTTTCTTTTGGTATTTTCACCAAATCACCTCATTTTTATCAATAATAAAAAAAATTATCCTTTGAATAAATAATTCTTATATATTTCATTAAAGTAATAACGACAAGTCTTACTTCAAATAATTAAAATATCTTTTTATAGATATTGCCAATAAATTCCGTTTTTAAATCCTTGGAATTATTTATTTAAAATTTATATACAAAATCAATTAATATTATGTTTTTTTTAACTCTACGATTAATAACAAAACCGGTTTTAAAAAGTAATATAATATATCCCATTTAAATCGTTTTAATGCATATTACAACCGGTTTCAATGTATATAATATTTATAACAAAATCCCAATCATTCTATAAGGATAGAACAATCAATGATTTATCTATACTATATTATGTTAACTATCTATATTTATAGTTATGGAATTTATTCGAAGAGTAAAGATGAACGGAATATCCAAGTCATATCGAAGTTCAATCAAAATAACAAAAAATGTTATTAATCTCTTAAAAAAAGTAATTATTTGATAATGTTGATTACATTATTATTTTTTAATATTCTAACAATTGATCTTGGCAATAATGCCATATCCTGCACATCAAATGGACCATATGTTAGTTCATTTTCATCCAAAACATCGGTTGGCAGTATATTTACGAATTCAACCAACTCTTCATTATCCAAAGAATCCTCGACGTTTATATCATCGCCAGTTGTTACTTGACTGTCAGATGCAGAATCATTTTCTTCAATAGTTGATGTATTTTTAATTTCACCTTTTGAAGTAGAAATAATATCTTTATCTTCATCTGTTGAAACGGATGTGATGTCTTCAGTACCTGTAGAATCAAGTGTATTGTCCTCAGATTCATGTGTAGATATGGTTGAATCAGCTAATGTAGTTGAAGATGAATTATTTTCATCAGATAGTTCGGCATTACTATTATCACCAGATGAAATAGTCTGATTTTGTATTATTGACTCTTCAGATGCTTTTGTCACACTTGCCGATGATTTTTGTTTAACGGGATTATTTTCCTCATCCAGTAAAACATCATCCGGTGCTTGACCAAACATCGCCATTACCTGACTTGCGTCAAGTTTTTTGGGCTTTTTATCTTTAACGGCTTCTTTGATTAAAGAATCTTCACCATTAGTATCGGTGATATCCTCCTGATTAACGTTGGATTTTGTGTAAACAGAATCGGAAGTTTCAAGCAATTCATCTTTTGGAACATTATGATTTGAAACATCATCAGAAACATCAGTCCTTGGAACACTCTGATTTGAAACATCACCACCAGAAACATCAGACCCTGAAACACTCTGCTTTATAACATCTTCCTTATCTGATTTTGTTGGTTTAAAACCAATTTTATTGGTCTTCTTCTTCTGTGGAGTGATATTGCTAATTAGACCTTCCCGATATGATATTAACTTATCCACCACTTCACGATAGAGCTGTTCTTCTTCTGGCGTAGCGTTGTATGGAATTTCATCATATAGTTGCGAATCCTTTTGATGACCTTTGAAAAGGTTATGTGACCTTTGAACATTGGTAATGGCAGAGGTGATGATTTTTACTTCTCTTCTTTCACAGATTTCACTTGTTATTCTTTGTGCATCCCTTAACTGATAAGCTTCTAAAGAAAGAGGGTTATCATTAACAATTTTTAATAAATCTTGAAGATATTTAGAAGCATCACCATAAAATCCTTCATCAACTTCTGATAATGTTCCTGTTGCCCTTTCTTTTTTTTGTATATCTCTTAAGCTTTGAAAAAAAGTATCCAACGATAATATCCCCTTGTACATTATTAAAAAAAATTAAAAAAAGAGAGTATGATTTCTCTATTTTCCTTATAATATGAGTATCTATTCTTCTTCAATTCTTGGTGCTAACAAGAAGGTTAATTCTCCTTCATCATTTAATAGTTTTAATGATAATGTTAACGGCATGTCGTTACCTAATGAAATATAGGTACTGTCCGCAAATTTTTCTGCTTTTAACATTTCTTTAATGTTTTCAATTGCAAATATTGAACGCACGTTTTCCTCTACTTGTTCACCATGTAAATATTCCACTTCTGCATCTGCAAAGTCTCCCACTGCAGTTAGCGTTAAATTATCAGGGTCAACTGCAAACGCTACACGATCAGCTACAATTTCTATATCCTGTATTGTTTCTTTAAGTGTTGAGATAGGCATTGATATCTCTACAGGATATTCGATTTGTGGTGGTGTTGGTGCGTCGTATTCTAAGTCTATGAGTTTAACTTTGAATGTCTTTTTAACAGCACCTTCAAAGGTCAATACCAGACTACCGGCATCTACTGTTAATTCCATTACATCATCAGATTTTGATCTTTTGAGTACTTTCATTAATTCTTCGGTATCTAGGTTTAATTTTATTGGTTTATCACATTCATATATGTCAAATAAACTTTCCTTCAATTCTAAGTGTACATATGTTATGTGGCTTCTGTCTATTGCATTTAGTCTTAGACCATCTGAGTCTACTTCTATCTGTACTTCATCGACTATTGATGATATTGCATCAAAACTCGTTTTAAAAATACTTGGATCACTTAATACTAGTTTAAACACGACGTAATACTCTCCTT
>MUZY01000238.1:660-5177 GCA_003266065.1 Methanosphaera sp. rholeuAM130 | reverse complement strand
GTTATGTCTCCTGTGTATTGGTATTCTCTTGATAGTTGGTATCTGACTGCTATGTCACTAAGGGTATCTGTTATAGTCTCTAGTGGTAGGGTGTTTGTTTCTACTAGTGCTTTGTAGTTGTTGTTTAGGTTGAAGTCTATGCAGTCAACAAGTAATACGGTGTTTGTATTGTAGTTGTATCTTGTATTGTATTCCATGGAGAATTAATTGTTATTTTTTTATTAATCTTGAATTTCCTTATTTCACAGTATATTGTTAATTATCAACACTTGTTGATGGAATTAGAAAAATATATTCAGTTATACTTATTATTTTTTTCTCAAAAGATATGTATCTTGAACAGTAAATATCCACCAACAAGTATATAATGGACCAATTAAGCCAACTATCCATAACGCAGGAACTAATTTATAATATAACACTATATTTGAACCGAGATATAAATTAATTATACTCATATCAAATAATACAATTAATAGACCAATAATTATTTGTATAATTGCTCTTTTATATTTATTATTAAACATATTTCCAAGACCTGTTAGAAAAAATAATCCTGAAATAAAAGAATACAATGTAGAACATTTCTTTTTATAATATTTAAAAGAAAATAACATGACAAATATTTCATATATATTTTTTAAATTAATATTTATATTTTTGTTCATATGGACATAACAGATTACTCCCATAATATTAGATAAAATAATTAAAGGGAATACTATTGTACTTAAAAATAATATTTGGGATATAAAAGTATATTTTATAAAACATATAATCAGTGTAAATGCAATCCATATAACTGATAAATAACTTAAAACTTTTCTATAAAAGTTAACCCATGATTTTATATTATTCTGAATCATTTTTTTTATTCACCTCTGGATTAAACTGTAACAAATCAGTTAATGCGTTATCTTCAGGATAATAGTAATATGTTTCTTCAACAGTTAAATTTTCAACATAATGGTTTCCTTTTCTATGGACATAATATGCATTACTCCTATTGTATTTTCCATAATTTGGATAATTTGTATACACTTGTATCATCACATAATCTTTATTTTTATTCCCTAATCTATGTTTATTTGAAGGTCTTTTACCATCAGATATTGTTTTTATTTCGAATCCATTAGCTAATGAAGCTCTTTGTGGATATTTCTTAAACATGATGTCTTTTCCAAAATTGTTGTCTTTCATTATCAAGTTATATTGAGTTCCAACATATGTATCACCATAAGTGAAAAAATCATCCATGACATCTCTAAGACTATAGTAACCAGGATACTCGAATAAATATCCATTATCTAAACATTCTCTTGCAACTTTATAATCATGTACATGTGAAAATCCGAAAATATATTCGGATATTAAAAAGGGTAATGGAAGTTTTAATATCCTAAATATTGCACTATCAACAACAGCCTGAATAGTTGAAAATGTTCTTTCTAAATTCTCAGTATCTTCATGGGGTATAATTAATGATTCGTTATTTATATTTTCATTGAAATTACAGTTCGGACAGTTATCTGAAGATTCATGACCTATATACTCTTCATCAGAAACATAATCAATTATTTGTCCAGAAGTGTAATTAACTTTCAGTAATATATCTGTTTCATCGTCCACTATAAATAAACAATCATCAATATAAATATATGTTAAATTACAGTCTTCGTCGGTACGATTTAAGATTTTATTAATGGTCGGGGTTACTGAACGATTCAAACTCCTATTTCTTATAATATCAATGATTTTAGATTCAATGATACTTAAACTTGCAGAAGTAGTCATAATGAATTGTTGTTTTAATATTTCATTACCTGAAACAATCAATCCCATTTCTGGATTGAATGAATTCACAGATATCTTGGATGCATTTGCAAATAGTTCCGAAGTGACATATGATGTTCTATTCCATTCAACATAATAATTTATTTTATTTATTTCTGAAAATAAATCATGATAAGCAATCATTTTAGTTGCTGCGATGTAATATAAATCAGATAATTGAAAAGTACCATTGAAATTATTTATTATATTTTCAACTTTTTGTGAAGTAATTTTTTGATTGGTTATCGCATAGCTTCCTATTGCCCCTGTGTACTTGTAGGTCATGTTTTCTAGTTCTTCTATTAGTTGGTTGTGTGGAAGGTTTTGTCGTAGTATGTCTTCGTAGTCTTTGTGTGAGAGTGCAAATGATCGGTTGGTGTTTTTGTCGTTGATTGTGACGCTTGTCTTTATTATGTTGGGATTGTATATGAAGTTATCGAATACCGGTTCACCGTCAACTGTAAATATATCTTTGTTGTTTCGGGTATATTTGATTGTTGGTATATTGTTAGTGGTTATTTGATTGTAGGTGCTTGTTGTTATGTCTTCTGTGTACTGGTATTGTCTTGCCAGCTGGTATCTTACTGCCAGGTCACTAAAGGTATCGGTTATGCTTTCTAATGGTAGTGTGTTAGTCTCTATCATTGCAGTGTAGTTGTTGTTTTTGTTGAAGTCTATGCAGTCGACCAGTAATATCTGATTGTTGTTGTGGTTGTATCTTGTCGTGTATTCTACCGTGAATTGGTTGATGTTTTCTCGTGTTTTGTCATGGTATTCTATGATTGTTGTCTGGTTTTCTGTGTAGATGAGTATTCCATCTTTTTTCTGTGGATTTGTGTGGTTTGTTGTCTGCAATTGTCCATCAAATGATATGAGGTAGTCATTTAGTTGCATGTTGCATGTCTCTTCTATCGCTCCGTTTACGAAGTTGTACGTCTGATTTGATATGACAATATTTACTATACGTATAAACGGTAGCATTACTGTTCCGTTAACTCCTTCCTCCATTATGTATTCGTCCAGTGTGTTGTTGTATCGTGTTACCTGTGGTAGTGTTATGTTGTGGTAGTTTGCCAGTTCTATTGTGTAGTTTATTGGAGCATACTCTGTCAGTTCATTGTCTGTTGTGTAGTTGTAGTAGTGTTTGTAGTTGTTCTGGTCTACCAGGAGTATGTTGAGTACTGTTTTGTTGTGTAGTATTATCTTAGTATGATTGTACTTGGGGCTGTTGGTGGTTGCTATCGTACCGTCTATGGTATAGTAGATTGTGTTGTTGTTTTCTTTTATAAATAATGTATTAATTATCAATTTTAACACCTAAGAATTTAGGGTATGGTTCATTATAACATTTATATAAACTACAAAGATATGTATCATATATAACATATACTGAATATGTTGTCATGAGAATAGTATAAATATGTATGTTTGTACTTCCAATAAATTCTTCAAAAGGTAAATTCCAATTAATATGCACAAAGTAAAAATTTATTACTGTCAATATTAAACCAATAAAAAACTGAAATAAGAATCTTTTTTGTAATTTATTAAAATAATTACCAAGACCATTAAGAGACCGTGCAACAATTGTGTTTTGATAGTATGTTATGGTCATACTCCAAGTCGGGTTGGTGTCTCTTTATTTGATTATTATTTTATTTTTATATTTTTTATATTTTATATTTCTATTTGATTTTCATTTTCTTTTTGTTCAATGTTATGTATTTTTAATATGTTTTGGGCTGTTGCCATTAGTAGTTGTTCGGTTTTTGCGTTTTCTAGTCCTTTTACGTGGTATTGTCTGTATTTTAGTGTTTCTTTGTTGTATGCGAATCGTGGTTCTACATTTGGCATTCTGTCTTTGTATTTTTTTATTCCTTCTGGTGTGTGCATTCTGTGTTTTAATTTCATTGTGGAGTCACTGACGTAATCGGTTATTACTTTGGTTGTCATTTTATTTGTTAGGCATATATCATTCATTGGACAGTTTTTACAATTGTTTCCATAGTATACTACTTTGTCTCTGTCTTCTAGGTGGTATATTTGTTTTTGTTCGAGTTTTTGTCCTTCGGGACATATGTAACAGTTATTTTCTTCATTCCATGTCATGTTTTGTTTTCCATATCCTCTTGTTTTCTTCTTTCTTTGGTCTGGTCTTCTTAGTTTATCTTTATCTTTTGTTGCAAGTCCTTTGTCAGGTAGGTATAGTGTTACTCCGTCTTTGTTTTCTATTGTGTCTACTCCTTCATATGTGAAGTATCCGTAATCTGCCAGTAGGTCTATGTTTTTAAATTGTTCTTTGTATTCCTGGTGGGTTATGTTTAATACTTTTTGTATGTTTTCTTCTGTTTTTTCTAGCATGGGTACTAATTGTTTTTGATCGTTTCCGTCTGTCGTTACATCAACGGCTATTATTAACCCGTTTTTGTTATCAACAACTATTTGTTCATTGTATCCTGTTTGCATGATTCCTTCTTTGTTTGGACTTTTTCTTGCTTCAGGATCTGTATAGTTTACTGTATTGTCACCTGTTTTTTCTATCATTTCTTTACATTTTTTGAGTTTTTTTACTTGTTTATATGCTGTTTGTGGATTTTCTATGGCTTGTCTTAGTATTTGTTTACCGCATAAGTTTAAATTGTTTTCATCAATTAATTCGTACATTTCATCATCATATTTACTGG
>MUZY01000238.1:0-627 GCA_003266065.1 Methanosphaera sp. rholeuAM130 | reverse complement strand
TTAGATTCTTTTGAGTTAGGTTTATCTTCTTTAAGTTTAAGATTTCGTGATTCTCTTAAAGCTTTTTTAATACGTTCTTTTACCATATCCTCCAGTTCAACAGTTTTTTGTCCACGTTTTTCCAATAATCTATTTTCTTCTTCATCCAAAATTATCCCTTGTTCAACAATATAAAGTAATTTGGCAATATCTTCAGCCGTTAAATTCTTATATTTATTAGCACATGCCCGTGTTTTACTTCCATCAACACTAATACTTTCAAAATCAATTAAATTCTTATTATGTCCATAATTTATTGTTTCAAGAAATACATCTTCAATTAAATCACGATGTTCACGCTTAAAAGAAGCAATAGTACTGAAAACAGGTCTTTCAAAACCAGCCATATACATAAAAATAATATTTTCACGAATAATCGTTTCTAATTTACGGCTACTATGAACACCATAAATCATACCTAAAACAATAACTCTAACAAGTACAGCAGCAGGATAAGCCTTCTGACCAGCATTATCCTTAAATTCACCATCAATATCACTAAAATCCATACAATCAACAAGTTTTCTAATGAAAAAACAAACATGATTACTTGGAATCATAGTACGAATATCCAACGGCAACAAAAAT
>MUZY01000018.1:9351-9598 GCA_003266065.1 Methanosphaera sp. rholeuAM130 | reverse complement strand
TTGTTTGTTATTTGAACCTTGTTGGAATTTGCAACTTTTACTGCATATCCTCCAATTAATGTTATTGTATTGTCCCTGATAAGAATATCTTCGGCATCCGTTACGTCTATTGCCGCTGTATCAGTTGTCAACGTACCCGTTATGGTGTTATTGGTAATGTTACTTGAATGGGATGAAACTTTTATGGCCGTATGGTTATATGAATTTACATCGGTGATGACAAATGTAATGTTTTCTACTTGAATAT
>MUZY01000018.1:0-9278 GCA_003266065.1 Methanosphaera sp. rholeuAM130 | reverse complement strand
TCATATGTATCCATGGTTATGTTTACTTTATATGCCGGTCCGTTATTGATTATTGTTGCATTGGCTGAAATGTCGTTTATTGTTGAGTTACCCAGGGCTGTAGGCGTTATCAATTGGTTGTTTGAAATTGTTGTAGTTTCGTTATAGTTTATTATGGTATACTCATTATCTGTGGTTATGTTGTTTTCTGTAATTAGGGTATTTCCTGCTTTAGTTGCCGTTACGTTTATCGTACCATTTATCGTGTTGTTTGCTATTACTGCATAATTGCTTCTTATTATGGTAATGTTTCCGCCTATATTGTTGTTTCGTATCTTATTCCTGCTTGCAACAGCAGTTTGAGCGGCTGTTGATATCAGTATATTTCCGGATATTGTGGAGTTTTCAAGCACACTGTCGGATACCGTTGAATCTGTAACGTATGATACGTTACCTGTGATTGTAACATTGCTTACCGTTGTATTGTCACCAATTATCAGGTTACCTGCCACGTTATTTCTTACTATGGAGTTTGTGGATACATTCAATGTTCCATATATCGTATTGTTTTCTACTACTGAGTTTTTATTGGCCGTAATTGAACCGTTATTGTAGAGGGTGTTATTTGTAATTATACCTGTAGCATCGGATTTACCACCATATATCACATTGTTTCTAATGATTGTATCTGAACTGCCACCTCTTAATGTATATCCTGTATAATAGATTGTATTGTTTTCTATGAGATTTTCAACTCCTGCCAACATCTGTACACCATAACAGATGGATGACTCTTCATCCGGTCCAATAATGGTATTGTTTGCCACGACGTTATAGGAGTTTCCTTCATTTGACTCTGAACCCGCATTGTATGTATTGAAGTAGAATAGGTTACCAACTCTACCTTCTCCTATAATTGTATTGTTTAATACATAGGAGTGGCTTACATATGTAAATACGAGTGAACTGAATCCGCCATTGTTGATTGTTTTAATAAGACTGTTTTTGACTGTGATATTCGTACAGACATTACGTATTGAAGTTTGTCCTACCTGTGAGCCTATACCTTTGTTATCAACCACATTGCTTATATTGTCGAATACCATGTTATCGGCATTGACTACATAGAATTGCGTGTTGAAAGTAAATAAGCCCGTTACATTTGAACCGCTTGCTTGTCTCGTATATGTTATATTGTTGAAGAGTTCTATTCTTCCATCATTAGTTGAGGTAATTATGTTAACCGGCTTGTCGATTATAATCGTTGTTAATCCATCAACACCGGATATCGTTCCTTGGAAGTCCAAGGTATCTCCTTCGGCTACCAAGTCAGTCAATCCATTATCGGTGATGTACGTTGCAATCGTATCGTTGTTGATTATGATTGTTTTAGGCTCTCCGTCACCCATCAGGTGTGATTTGCCGTTACCTGATAGGTTAGTGACGGCATTACTCTCAACAACCTCCAGTGTAGCTTTTGCTTCTGTTCTGTTGTATAGGCTATTTGTAAATACTGCTGATAATGTGTAATTTTTTGCCTTCATTGTAGCAGGTAATGTGTACTCGCATGTGGCAACCCCGTCAATCACATTTGCATAGATTACCTTTCCAGTATCGTCCTTGATTGTTTTACCGTTGATTTTAAAGACTACCTTTCCACCGTCAACATTTTCATCATTGTATTTGACAGCAACTGTAGGCGTGATTACTTCTCCGGCTTCTGCCGTTACGTCATCTAGTGTCATCAGGACATTGTTATCAGCCTTTTCTATGAATACTTTGGAACTTGTTGATGAAGCGTAATTTGTTGTTCCGCTGTATGATGCGGATATGGATGCGTTCTTATCGATGTCATCCTGCGTAAAGCTATGTGACAGTACTGCCGTACCATCATTTACCTTTATATAGATTACTTTACCGTTTTCATCTTTGACTGTCTTACCATTTACTTTAAATACCACTTTACCGCTGGTTACAGGGTTATTGTTTGAGTCGACAACATTTGCCGTTAGGTTAACATCATAGCTTGTTGCTATTATAACCGGGTTTATGGTAGTGGTTGTATCGGCTTTTGTCACATTGAATGTGGCTGTAGCCACTTTGGAGTTGTAGTTTTCATCATTGACGGTAGCCGTTACTTCATAATTACCCGTTTTTGTTGGTGTATATACCACTTCATATAATCCTTGACTGTCGGTTGTCGTGTTTAATGCATCATTATTTACAATAACTTTCACGTCGACATTTGCTAATGGATTGTCGTTTGAATCTGTTACTGTACCGGTAATGCTTGTAGGATTGTTTACTGATGAATCTGATACGTTTACCGTTATGACAGCACTTGCTTTTTCCACGTCAAAGAATGATCCAACATAGTTTCTTGCCAAATCATGCGTCAGGTCTCCGAAGTATCTTACTTCATACAGATTATTTTCAGACACACCCGTAGGATAATAATCATAGGAGTATACCCCTTCATCATCTGTTGTCGTGGTAAACTCTTCACCATTTACAATGATTAATATGTCTGCATCCGCTATGGATTTATCAGTTTCATCCACCAGTTTACCTTTTATGGTAAAGGTTTCTGTTACCCGAACGGCTATAGGCAATTCATCACTTATAAT
Source organism: Methanosphaera sp. rholeuAM130 (assembly GCA_003266065.1). GTDB lineage: Archaea > Methanobacteriota > Methanobacteria > Methanobacteriales > Methanobacteriaceae > Methanosphaera. The sequence continues at coordinate 6,672 of MUZY01000018.1, read as the reverse complement.
TCTTGTTTTAAGGATTGATTCAGCATCTACTACATTAACAGGTATCAGACAAGTTGACTCGGAATAATCATCTGTCGCATCGATTATTACCGTCAGTGAATATTCACCTGTTCTTATTACAGGTACCGGGATATTATTATCCGCCTGTGTTATATGATAGTTTTCAACCAGTACGTTATCTCCGTCAGTGATTGTTAGATTAGTTTCTACATCAACGGCATTGCCGTCTGCATCACGGATATTAACTGGCAGGATGAAATTATCATTGTTTCCTTGAATGACCGTTTCATTCTCAATCGTAAGACTAGAAGTAGATTTAAGAACTGTGAAATAATCGGAACCAAGTACAAACATATTTTTTCTATGGCTAACACTAATTTTTAATATATACTCGCCAGCATCAACAGCAGGTACTGTAAAATTTACAAAAGCATATCTATTTTCCGAAATTTCTAAAGCACCTGATTGATATAATGTATCATTAAGAGTCACATTATATGTATAATCTGATGCCACAGGAAGCTGTGCAGTATGAAACAATTTTAATTCAACTACATCGCCAGGATATCCTGAAGAAGCATTCATCGTTAATGTTCCAGGATAATTAACACCTTTGAGATTCTTGTTATTCTTGGTTAATTCTCGTGAAGTGGTCGTATCGGTTTTATCATCGTCTGTCATCACTTCATTTTCTACTGTTCGACTATTAGTATTATCATCTTGGACAATACTTGGAGTATCATCACATTCTATTATATTAGTATCATCGAGCACTCCACCATTATCAATATCACTGGCGGCTACCAATGAGCTGCCAAGTAATAGCGATATTGCAATGATAAGAAATACCAATGAATACTTATTCAACATTCTTTTTATCATCATATTCGCCTTTGAATATAAATACTTTAATGTAATATTAAAATCTAATCAAAAGATTATTCAAAAATAATAGTTTAACATAATAATAAGCATTCTTATGAATAACTCCCAATTGAATAACTTTTAACTCATAATAATAATTAATATTTTAATACTACATATATTACTTTGTATAAAGTTTTATTAAATAGTATTTCTTTTTTAATGATTTAGTGAAAAAAAGTTTATTAAAAAATAATTGTATAATAATTAAAAAAAGTAAATGAAGTGGTATTGAAGATGAATTGATGGCTAAGTAAAATATAACAATTCATATGAAAAATCATGCTCAAAATTATTCTACTTGACTTTTTAAATAATTGTCGACCAATTCTTTTTTGAAGTTTCTACAATTATATGCAGTACTGATAATACCTTTTAGGATTCTGGAAAGTAAAGATTATTTATTATAATTTTTTTAATTTAATAAAATATTACTGGAAAAACCAAAAATCAAGCCATATACATCAATTAAATATCTTACGACCTATCTTTTCATGGTTTACAAGGTATTAGTGCTTTGCCATTTGTTATAGTATGTAAACGACCATATTGTTTGTCTTCTATGCTAAAGTAAGTTATCCTTCGACAAGGTTATCTAAGAGTTTCTCAAATATGAATATACACTATTTTTACAATCCCAGAATTGTTTAATAATATTCAGTAGAGCTACAGGATGTGGCAGTTTAAACGAACAATGTATGAAAGTCCTTATATCCATCCACTATTTTTATACGATTTTTATCAATTGTTATATATCCTATTTCCTTTAATCTTTTAATGAATTCCATAAATTCCGTTTTATCTAAGCTAAACATTTTATAAGATTCTTTTTCCAGTTGTTTTATTGTCTTGTCCGGATAATTTTCCAGATATTTTGTAAACCAGATAATGATATCTCGCGTATAGGAATATAAGGAATAATCCTCATCATTCAAATCTATTCCATATACCCCCATATTTACCTCTTTATTACATTTCCTGCAGTAATCCGTTGGACTGTCATCTCCCACACAACAACCGCCGGGATAAAACTCCTTATCCCTTGGTAAAAGCCCATACCCATAGATTATCGGTATTAAAGTACCGCCACACTCTGGGCATTTGTTCTTTTTATGCTTGTAATCTATCGTGTCAATCCAATCCAGATAGAATTTGCTGTTTTTTTGACTTTCAGTATCATCAAGTTTATCCCATATGAGTTTAACCTTCTTCAAGACTTTTATGTAATGATCGTTATCCATCATAATCTCATAGCAGTTTAGTGCCTGCCGGTATTTTCCATATCCCAACAGTGCATCAGCCAAGTCTTCCAAGTCGGATCTTATTTCATTATAGTCTATTATTATCGAGTTGAGAAGAACGTATGCCTGCCTATATTTGTGATGTCTGACAAGCAGGTTGAATTTCCTGTTTAATGCCTCGCTGTTGTCAGGAGCCTGTTTTAATATATCCTCATAACCATCCAATGCCTTGCTTATCCGTCTGGTTCTATAATAAGCGTTTGCCTTTGCCAGTTGTATTTGAAGATTATTCGGATTATGATTCAGCAATATATTGCATAGTTGAATAGGATTTCCGAAATTATTCCAATTAATCAGTGAATTTATCTTGGAAATCCATAGTGGAATGTTTTCTTGAGTTAATTTGTAAAATTCATTGAAGAATTCCTCCGGATTATCCTTGGATTTATCTATGGATTTGGATAATACATCAACATACCACTCTTCAAGAGACCACTCTTCAGTTCGTATTCTGTAAGAATTTCTTTCGATATTCTTAAATGTCCCATATACGTCATTAAAGATTGTAAAAGCCTTATCGAGTTTTCCTTCTAGGTAGTAATCCGTTGCCTCCTGTTCCATGCATCTTATCTTGTCGAAGATGGTTTTTTTATGATATGCCAATCCATCCGGTTTTTCAATAGACAAATATTCATCATAAGTATCTAATGCTTCATCAAATAAAGTCATGCTTTCGAGCAATTCTATTTTTTTAAGGAGCAAATCATTCTTCAGCTTGTCTATGTATAGTTTGGAATCTATTAACCTCAATGACTCATCCTTCAGATAGTAGTTCTTATATAAATTTAACAGATTGTATATTGCATCAGCATCTTCTGGTTTTATTTCCAGGATTTTTTTGTTGCATTTAATTGAATAATCACTATCAAGGTGATATGCTATAAGTGCTGTTTCCCTTAGAAGTTCAATATTATCCGGATACTTCTCCAGTAAGATAAACGAATAAATCAGAGGATTGCTAAATTGTGAAAAGGTACTCCTTGAATGCAATTTGGCGAGCCATATCCTGGCATGTTTATCCAAATCGAAGAGATAATCCAATACCTCCTTGCTGTTATTGTTTTTTCTTATTGATTCGGCTAACAGTTCGTACCAGTTTTCCATTACATCTTCGTAATTTTTTAGGGAATATTTGATTTTTGAATAATGTTCCATGGATTTCTTAAAATCAGATAGGGAGTCATCATACCTTTCATCAACGTATTCGTAGACTGCCTTTTCTTCATAAAAAACCATTAATCTTTTAATGTTGTCCGTAGTCTTTTTATCATTTTCCAATGAGGTTAACTTGGCATTCAGATAATCAATAAGCCTACTCAATTCCTTCGACTTATACAGCAGGTGTTTGTACTTAATACAGTATCCCTCATTGTCATGTAATTTCAAAAGTCTCTTGGAATACTCCACTGCACTTTCATAATCGCCTATATCATCGTTGATTAGCATTAGACTGTACAGTATCTCTTCATCATTAGGATATATGCGATTTAATTTTTCATATAGCTTTAGAGATTTATAATATTCCTTTTTACGATATAATGATATTGCCTTAAATTCCAATCCGAATCTAGAGCGTGAATATATATCTAAAATATTATCACATAATGCCAATACGTTATCATAATCATATTTTGTTAGATACTTCTTAGTTTCGATAGTCAACTGTGTCAACTCATCCATTACTATCATTCCCCCATAAACTTTTCTATGTAAATTATAATTTGGCATAAGTTATATATAAAATTATTTTTTAAATATTCCAAAAGTGAAGTGAGCATTTAATGAAAAACACATTCAAAAAAAATGAAACAATGCTAAAAATAAAAAAATGAATGAGATATAATTGATTAAATTAAATAATTTGATTTGTTTTTGAACATTGTTCAAAAAGTATACGTAATTGAACAAACAAATTTTCAAATATGAAACAATAAAACATGTTAATATGCGGTTTCATATAATTAATGAGAAACCTCCTTGTTAACGATATTATGATTATTTTCTACACTCTATTATGCACAGTGTGATGTTCAAAGAAAAAGTTGAATCTATTTAAAAAAATAATCATAATATTAACTTAGAAATAACATTGATGAGTCCTTAGTACTTCTAACAACAAGGAGGGGATTTAAGTGGATATTTTATTTACAAAAATACAATAATTGTTCTACTATTAATCCTTCAATACATATACAATATGTAGAACAAATAATATGATTTAACTCATCAGCTACCCACTTTTTTTAAATATAATAATATTTATAAAGATAGTTATAATTTTCATGTTATGTATAAATATAGAGATTTTTTATTTATAGACAATTGCACGGTATATTATAATACCAGCAAAACCATAAATATATTACCGAGTATGAGCGTATTTGCTGTGTTTTAGCTTATAATCCATTTTGGTAATCTCATTTCCTTTAAGTACACCGTCCCCGTTTACATCTGATTCTTCAAACATTTGTCTTTTAGCACTTGGCTATGTAAAATAGTTAAAGAAATAAAGTAATATGATTATCTCCTATCACCCATACCCATAGGTTTGTATGTTTCCTTTTTTATCGACAACTCTGAAGTATCCGTCATCATAATGTACTTTTTCATATCCGTCACCCATATCTTCACGGGATGTTTCGTGTTCCTTCGGATTCCATCCATCAGGAGTTATCTTATCCTCTTCCCTTTCGGTTGAGCTTTTTTGAGTAGTGGATGATGATTTCTTTGAATTGCTTGATGATGATGTACTGCTTGTTGTGTTGTTTGTCTGATTTTCTGTCGTATTGTTTGCAACATTCGTATCAATTTTTATCGTGTTTATGATATGTTCCATATCTCCTTTATCCTGTGTTATTATAAATAGATTTTTGTGAGTGTAATTTGTCAGATATGTGTACCTGTTTACCGTTTGGGAGTAGTTATATGTAGTATTGTTAGAGTTTTGCTCCTTGTTATCCATTTGCATAGCATCACGGACTGCCGCAAATTGGGTTGCCTCGTCAAAGTCATCAAGTCCCATACCTTCACTGTCAAATAAGAGTACTGTTATGTTGTTTTCTGTATCATTGTAGATATAGTAGTTAGCGGTAGTGTTTGTAACATTTGCCGTGCTATTTTTTACTTCAAACGTTATACCATCCATCGAGATATTCTTATATTCCTCTTCTTGTGGTAATAGCATGTATGAAGCTAAACCTATGCCAACTATAGCTAGAATGATTATTACTATAATCAATACGTTTTTGGTTCTCATAATTATTATATTCAGCATTCTTTTATAAATATTTAATCAAAAATGAATCTTTATTATTCAGATTTTGTCATGAATAGTTTTTAGAAGATTATTTTGGATTTTTAGATATTATTATTCATTTTAAAAATAGGACATGATGCATATTATCTTTGTATCCGCATAATTAAGTCATGGATTGCAAGTGTAATAATTTTTAATGTTGTGCATATAAATGGTGTATGATTATATCCTAAGATGACTTTTCAATATGAGTGTATGATGTTTTGTCATGTGCTAATAAGGTTTTGAAGTTATTTTATTAGCATTTTACACCTGAATTTAAGGGATATTCCAGGTATTTATGGACGATAATTAATATTAGTCATTAAAATAATTTGTTTATGTATTTTTTTGTTTTATGGCTTTTTAATATCTCTTTTTTTGTTGAATTTCATCCAAACATTTAAAAGTTTAAATAGGATATCGACTAAAAATAATGTATATAGAAAAAACATAACATTGTTATAATATTTAATGAATATAATTAAAAGGTGAACAAATGCCTACAAGATACATTGGAGACGGATACTGGGAGATAGCATCCAGACAAATGAGCATAGTGGATAAAAAAGAGCAGGAAAAATTCAAGAAAGCGAAGATAACCGTAATCGGCTGTGGAGGAATAGGCGGCCAGTGTATAGAAATGCTGGCAAGAATGGGAGTAGGAACACTTACCGTAGTGGATGAAGATGCATTTGACCTATCAAATCTTAACAGACAAACACTGGCAACAATAACAGATTTAGGTCTGGACAAAAGCAGTGTGGCCGAAGAGAAGGTAAGGCTCATAAATCCATACGTTAAGGTCAAATCATTTAACGAACACGTAAATACCGACAATATAGAAAAGATAATCGCCGACTCGGATGTAGTGATAGATGCACTTGACAATGTGCTAACAAGAGTAATAGTATCACGATATGCCAGAGACAATAAAATTCCATTCATACACGGAGCAATACACGCGACGGTTGGACAGGTAAGCGTATTCATGCCGGAAGGAAAAAGCTATGAGGAAATGTTCAACCTGCCGTCACTTGACAAGGAACTCACCGGCGAAGTAATCGATTCAATCAACGAACTTGGATCAGGCACTCCCCCAGTAATCGGACCAACGGCAAATCTTGTTTCATGCCTTGAAGCCATGGAAGC
>MUZY01000123.1:4290-5265 GCA_003266065.1 Methanosphaera sp. rholeuAM130 | reverse complement strand
GTATTGTTATCTCCATACGTAAATCCCGAGAAATTAACCATAGATAAGATAGACAATTCAAAGATAGACAATCAGGTAGAGGTAAATGCAGTCATCGAGGACATTCACACTACAAAAAGCGGTACGAGAATAATCACACTACACGATGACACATCCCGAATCAACTTGGTAATATTTGCATCAACGGTTAATGTGGTCGATTTGCATCATGGCGAAAAGGTAAACATAAAAGCCAAGGTGACCGAATACAATGGACAGACAGAATTGATACTGGAAGAAGGAAGTAATTTGAAGGTGACTGGCTAGTAGTACCTTGGATTATCTTCATAATGCTTGGGTGGTGATAAAAAGGATGTACATCAATTGATTATATATGGATCGATTATATGCAGGATTATATTACTTATAATCCTATTTCTAAGGTTAATAAAAATCTTTATTAATGGGGTCTTATTTAGTCCAGGGATATTATTCATTCATTGTTCAATTTATCTTTTTTTTAGGTAAATAGTATTTATTTTACCTATTTTTTTTAGTTTATCCATCTATTTTAGGATATATTATGTAATAATACTATTTAAAATCAGCAGTATAAAAAAATTATTGAATAAATATATGGTTTTATCATTTGTTATATATTCCTAATGCTATACCTCTAATAAATAATAATAACGATAATTTATATAAGTATTATTATTAATATGCCGTCATCAACCTCTGCATACAATACATTCAATAATACCAGTGTTGATTTTTCATGAAAAATATGTTAAACGATAAGATAATACTTCTTCCCGCTGCAATATCTTTTATGGTTGCCTGTCTTTTGTTGTTTAAGTTTTCTTATCCCATCAGTTGGGATGTCTATTATCATATTCACATGGCTAATCTGTACTTGAACAATGGGCTTGTTTTCTGGGATTATTCGACGGTTGCACCTATGGGTAGGCTGATAATGTATCCTCCCCTCTTTCA
>MUZY01000123.1:1565-4273 GCA_003266065.1 Methanosphaera sp. rholeuAM130 | reverse complement strand
TTCTTTGCATTTTTCATGATATTCACGATAGGCTACGTCTCTTACAGGTTATCTGACTGCAATGTCACTGTAAGTCTTTTGACGTCGTTTATGGCTATGATGAGTTTTGCAACATTTAACAGATGCGTTATCTGTACTCCCGCCACTTTGGCAATTGCCTTTTCAATGCTTTCGTTATTGTTTTATTACGAAGCATTTGATGAGGATTCCATTAAAAAGTTATTATGTTCCGTCATATCACTTGTGTTGATATGCAATTTGCATATGGCCACTGCCATTATCACGTGTGGCGTTTTGCTATTATACACGTTATATCTGATATTATCCGGAAACATCAACTTGAAATATCTGTTATGTTATATCATATTGTCATTTATCCTGGCTAGTCCATGGTGGCTGTACATATCACTTAACTACACATTGGTATTCAATTCACTTGCGGGAAGTTATTTACGCATTGATGAGTTTTTAATAAAGTATTATGGTATCATTCCATCCTTGTTCACATTCGTAGGGTTTTACTGTCTCATTAGGGATAGGTCAATCAAATCCATATTTTTATTGATATGGGCATTGTCTATAGTGCTACTTAGTCAGGTTCCCTTATTGGGTATTGACACGGTTTCAATCAGAATATTTGAGGTGAGTGCATATCCGTTGATATTAATCGCAGGTATGGGTGCATATGCAGTATTAAATAGAATTGGTTCCGGAAACTTAAGGTATTTGTTTGTGATATTCATAGTATTCTACTCCATATTTGCATCGGTTGCCTATGTGGACAGCTATACTCCCAACTTATTGGATGCTGACGATTATAATGCCACATTGCTTCCGGATACGTATCACATTATATTTGATCCTGTTGGAAGCATTTTAAAGCCCTCCATTATATCGGATCGCTGTGCCGATTCACGGCTGGCACATGACCGTGAGGACATAAGAAAGTACCTGGTAGACCATAACATCACAGGGTTAGTCGTATCTGAGGATGCCGTTATGGATACAATTATCGTTTCATCATCTAATGCCAGCGTTGTATATGGCGGCTTTACAGAGTCCATACCGGAGTATGTGACTGACCCGGTTCACATAGTCAACAGTCAGGCCACATTAAACGAGCTGGATGATCTTCAGGTGAAATACATCTTGTTGAAAAACAGGAACGAATCATCCATACCAACTTACTGCGAAGTCGAATATGAAAACGATGATTACAGATTATGCAAGGTAGTACTAAAATAAGGTAGTTAAAATGAGAAAACTGTATAAATTATTGATGCTTCTATTGATTATATTGGTGGGATGTGTATTTTCAATCAGTCAATTCTATGTGGATGCCATTGACGGTGATGAAAACACCCTAATTATCTCCCAGTGTACTGGGCAGATGAGGGCACTGGAAACCGGCGTATCGGTATATGCAGGATACAAGGGGATGCCCTTCATATTATCGGATAAGCAAATACCCTCACAGATAGACTCATGGCTTCCCGACTACATCAGGAAGCATAACATTACTAAAGTAATTGTGGTAGGGCAGATGGATGCCGGCCAAATCATAAAACTTAAGATGATGAATGTGGATGTAAAACAGGTCTACGGTGAATCCATCAGCCAAATATTGACGAAGTTGGCCGACAATTCACACGATAAAAACAACGACACCGTAATATTTACCGCATCGGATCCGTTGGCGGGATTTCTCGGTGCATACATGAAAGCACCCGTATTTGTCACGGCCTCAAACAGCAGCTATGAATCAAGCAATCATTTGGATGATAACTATGTGAATTATCTGAAAAGTCATGATATAAAAAAGATTATAATAATAGGTAATCTGCCGGAAAGTCTTGTGAACGAACTGAATGAATATAACGCTACGGTGGAAGTATTGTCCGGTCAAAGCAGTGCCGAAGTCAGCACAGCGGTAAATGATAAACTAAAAGGTCTGGGTTATATAAATTCCACCACAGCATACTACGGCTTTTATGGTGAGTTGCCCGCAGTTATCCCTACAGCTGTAAAAGAAAAGGCATATCTGATGGAGGATTCATCGTTTGATCCTATCACATTGAATTACTTGAAGGATAACGATGTCCAAAACATTTATCTTACAAGAAACGTCGAGTCGGATTATATTCAGATGGAGGAGACGGATTATATATCATCGGATGTTGTAGAATCATTAATGGATAACGATTTTGACGTCTCATTTTTGACCAAAGACAGAACGTTGGATGAGGCAACGGGATTATACGATATGAAAATGATGGTACTGGACGATTCAATCGACAGAAAACCGGATAACGATAACAATTTCAACATCCAAAAATCCAAGCCGCCGCTATTGGAAATGCTGGATTACAGGAAGTGGATTGACTCAAACAACATATCCGTCGAAGTAAAGACCAACAACAATTCATCATACACGGTAAAGTGGAATACGATACACCCGTACACCTGGATAAAATATGATGATGCTCATTATTATGCAACAAGCAATACGGGATACGAGTATTACTGGACATACGACAACAACACTTGGAATGTGGACTACAAATACAACAATACACGCTATTACAATGTAACCTGGATGGAAAATGATGACAATACATGGACAGAAATTCAACGAAACAAAAATTACACATGGAGCTATGATGGAAGCAAATGGTACTGCTACAATCAAGAGGAAAATCTTACATATA
>MUZY01000123.1:0-1555 GCA_003266065.1 Methanosphaera sp. rholeuAM130 | reverse complement strand
GAAAATTATCATTATATTAAATCAACACTGGATTAAAAAAAAGGAGTAAAGTTATATGAAACAATTATTCGGAACATTTGGAGTAAGAAGAATAGCAAATACGGTACTAACTCCTGAATTTGCATCTAAAATAGCAGCAGCTTATGGAACAAAAGTTCAAGGAACAATAGCAATAGGCTCAGATCCACGAACATCATCTGAAATGATAAAACACGCAGTAACCGCAGGATTATTATCGGTAGGCTGTGACGTGGTGGATCTTGGAATGCTTCCAACACCCGCTGTACAGTATGCCGTACGCAAATACTATGACGGGGGAATAATGGTAACGGCATCCCACAACCCACCCCAATACAACGGACTAAAACTACTTGATAAGGATGGAATAGGAACACCCGATGAGTTGGAAGAGGAAATAGAAGACATCTACTTCAACGACAAACAGGAAAGGGTAACATGGGATAAAATAGGAAAGGCATACAAGGCAGACATAATCGATGAATACATAGAAGAAGTAATCAAAAGGGTAGATGCAGATAAAATAAGGGACAAAAAGCTCAAGGTAGTCCTGGACTGCGGGTCAGGAGCAGCATGTGACACAACACCATTTATCATACGCAGGCTGGGATGTGAACTGACAACGCTGAACTGTCAACCTGACGGGGCATTCCCGGGACGTAATCCCGAACCGACTGAAGACAACCTGGGCGATTTGATAGAAGTAGTCAAGGCAACCGGTGCAGACATTGGAATAGCACATGACGGGGACGCCGACAGAACAATCTGTATAGACGAAAAGGGACAATTCGTATTCGGAGACAAATCATTTGCACTGGTTGAAAAATCAATGCTCGAAAAGAACAACGGTGGAAAGATAGTAACGACAGTTGCAACAAGTAATGCTATACGGGACATCGCCTTGGAAAATAACGGTGAAATAATTCTTACAAAAGTTGGAGATTTAGTAGTGGCACGTAAATTACAGGAAATCAATGGACTCTTCGGTGGAGAAGAAAACGGTGGACTGATTTTCCCTGACTTCGTATACGGAAGAGATTCAGGACTTGCAACCGCAATGCTTTTGGAAATACTTGCGGCAAGCGACAAACCACTGTCACAGTTGATTGAAGACCTGCCAACATATTACTCCGAAAAAAGAAAAATCGAATGTCCCGACGATAAGAAGACAAGTGTTGCAGAGGGAATACTCAGGGACACGACGGAATATGAAGTCGACACGACAGATGGGGTAAAGGTAATCACTCCCGAGGGATGGGTCATCATAAGACCGTCAGGAACGGAACCTATTTACAGGTGCTTCTCCGAGGCAAAAACACCTGAAAAGGCGGAGGAACTTGCCGATTGGGGTATGAATTTAATAGAAAATAATCTGGAATAATCGGTAATCTGGTTATTCCAAACATCATCTTCCTTTTTTAAAATAATTGGGGATATATGGTTAATCATCCATATTTAACTTTAGAGTTTATCCAAATTATATATCTAATTTTATTTCATCATAATTTAAAACAGGAATCTTTCTATTTTTAGTTCC
>MUZY01000228.1 GCA_003266065.1 Methanosphaera sp. rholeuAM130 | reverse complement strand
AAAAAGAAAACTACAGAGTACTTTCAACGATAACCGTAGCATTCGATGTATTCCAAGAAGAAATCATGTGTTCACTGCTAAACGGAGTCCCGGTAGTACTGGCAGACGATGAAACATACAAAGATCCAAAAGCAACAATGGAACTGGTCAAAAAGTACAATGCAAACGTATATACCTCAACTCCTTCCAGAATCATTCAATACCTGCAATTAAAGGACATTGAAGAGGAAATGTACAACTTCAAAATATATGCAATAGCAGGAGAGCCATTCCCTAAACGATTATACGAACAGCTAAACAAAAACACAAACGCCAAGATATTCAACGTATACGGGCCAACAGAAACAACAATAAGCTGCAACACGGCACTACTTGAAAGCGAAGACATCACAGTAGGAAAAGAACTCTTCAACGTAAAAGAACGGATAATGGACTACGACTCAAATCCACTACCCGACAACGTCATAGGTGAACTATACATAGCAGGTCGGGGAGTATCAAGAGCATACAACAACCGCCCGGAAAACAACAAAAAATCATACACCACGATAAACAACATAAAATACTATAAATCAGGAGACCTTGCAAAAAGAAGTCCGAACGGACAAATATACGTTTATGGACGATTGGACAATCAAATCAAACTCAGAGGACTTAGAATAGAACTGGGAGAAATTGAATCAGCCATATCCAAATACGAGGCCATCAGGGACGTTGCCGTAGTTGTCAGAAACATCAATGATAATGATTATCTTTGTGCCTATTTCACTGTATTTGATGAATATAAAAAGGATTCCGAGTATTCCATTGATTTGGATGATTTGAAGGATAAACTTGAAGATAAACTGGTTTATTATATGGTTCCAACGTTTTATACAGAAATGGACGAGTTTCCAAGAACGCCTAACGATAAAGTTGACTTGAAGAATTTGCCTAATCCGGAGGTAGACCTTGATGATTACATATCACCTAGAAATGATGCTGAAGAGAAACTATGGGAGGTCATATCGGATATTCTCAATACGACAAAATTCGGTGTGAACACTGACCTATTCACCATAGGCTTAACTTCACTTTCAACCATGCAGGTGGTTTCTGACATTTTCGACAGATTCAATGTCCAGTTGAGGATTACCGACATTATGAAGAATAAGACTATAGAAAAGATTGGAAAGCTTCTTAAAGAGGATGACGAAGAGGAGGTAGCCGAACGGGAAATGTATCCGTTAACGGCCAATCAGTTGGGCGTATACTTCGAATGCGTCAAAAATCCGGAAGATATATCATACAACATACCTATGAAAATAGAGTTTGGAAATGAAATTGACCCACATAAGCTAAAATCTGCCATAATCCAAGCAATAAACAACCACCCATNNGAAATAACAGACGAAACTGCTGATGAAGACAAGTTCATAAGGACATTCGTCCTGGATGAAGGACCATTATTCAGATTCAGGATATGCAAAGACACAACCCTCTTAGCGGACTTCCATCACATAATTATAGATGGAACATCAATCAGCATTTTGTTCGATGAGATAGCAAGCATATATGACGGAAAAACTTACCAGCCGGAACAGATGGACGGATACGAATATTCGCTGAACGAGGCAAAAATAGAAAATTCAAACATATATAAGGAAGCGGAACTATTCTTCTTCGATAAAATCAAGGAATTTGACGAACCGACAATAATCTCTCCTGACTTAAGTGACGATGATGAGCAAGCGATACCTTCAGATAAGGTAAGTTATGTCAGAAAAGACCGTATAAAACCACTTTGTGAAAAACAAAAAATTAATCCGAACAATCTTTTCCTGGCGGTTACGTCATTTGTATTATCCAAATTCGTCAACAATAGGAACGTACTTTTGGCAACACCATTCAATGGAAGATATACCAAGGCAGAGGAAAAAACACTTGCAATGATGGTTAAAACATTACCATTGGCATTGAAACTGGACACGAAACTGTCCATAGGCGATTACTTCAACTACATAAATGAAGAATGGATTAACGTTATAACCTACTCGTCATATCCGTTGACCGAGATTTCAAACAATTACAACATTACCCCCGAATTTATCTACCTGTATCAGGCAACGATAGAAGATGAGATTAAGATAGATTCAAAGAGCGTGAAACGTGAATATCTGGATTATGACTTCCTGAAATTCAATATGGGAGTTAGAGTGGAGGATGCCGGAGAGGAATATAGAATCATATGTCAATACAATGGCAGATTATACTCGGAGGAACTGGTCAATACTTTCCTGGACAGCTTCAACATCGTATTGAATAAGTTCATCACATATGACGAAAATACTCCTCTAAATAGCATGGCAATTGTGGAAAAAGACTCCATTGCAAAAGAAGACATTCAAATTGAAAGTATCCCCGAATACAGAATAAATAAAATCTTTGAAAACTGCGT
>MUZY01000070.1:7345-7742 GCA_003266065.1 Methanosphaera sp. rholeuAM130 | reverse complement strand
CTCCATTAACAGTTTCTACTTCTGTTATTTTTGTATCGACAGCACTGCTTAGAACTGTAAATGTTGCACTGCCTCTGTTATTCCACGCAGAGTAGTATACGTGGAAATTAATTGTATGATCTCCAGCAGAGGTTTCCGGTACTTTGAATGTTATTGTGTAACCGGATTTTGGTGCGACACTGCCGGTCTGGAAGGATGTACCGTCTATCGATATTGTGTAGCTGTGAGCACGTGTACCGAAATAGCTTCCTCCGGAGAAGCTAGCCGTTACGCTGTCCCCAACTCGTCCAGTGTTAGGATTTAATGTAACACCAATTGAGTACTCGAATCCTTTCAGGTTCTTGTCATCTTTCACTAATTCTTTTGTTTTGGAAGTAGCTGTAGTATAGGTGTCGGT
>MUZY01000070.1:2156-7295 GCA_003266065.1 Methanosphaera sp. rholeuAM130 | reverse complement strand
CGGCTGCAGTTGCAATACCACTTGCCGCTATCAATAATGCAGTGAATATGAGAAATATTGAACAATACTTCAATTTTCTATTCATCATAATCAACTTAAGTTTTCTTTAGATTTAAATCAAAGTAATAATGAAATCATATTTAATCATATAATCGTAAGTATACTAAATTTTTACAATTTTTTTAATCGATTTATAAAAAAATATTTACTTAGAGTTAATATTTATTTTTATAAATTTTTTAAATGCATTAAAATTTATTTCATTATTGTATATTACTATGGTTTTAAAAAATAATATATATTACGGTTTATTATAAATTTTAAAACTATATTTTAATCGATTTAATTAGATAAATTCTATTAATACTTTAATATGGTATGAATTGAATTGATATTTGGAAATATTTACGTCTATGGTTAAAGAATTGCTTTTTTCAAATTTTACCATAAATAATACTTCAATTATTAATTATTCTTATTAGAAAAATTTATTGCTGTTTGATTTATCAAGTAAAAAATATGATTTATAAAAAAATATTAGCCGGTGATTAAATTTGGAATTTGTATGAAATTTATGTTGGCGATATCCGTTTAAAAATAAATAGGATGTTAAACATACATAACATATAACATTATTTGTTTCAGAATTGGCATCATCTAATTTTCAAAAAAAGTTAAAGAATGATTTAAATGAAAAGGTATAATAAAGTAGCTGTGGGCGGAACATTTGACAAGTTTCATAAGGGTCATGAAACATTGGTTCGTACGGCATTTGAAGTGGCCGATAACGTACTGATTGGAATTACCTCCGATGACTTTGTAAAAGGTAAGAAACATGATATAGAGCCTTGCAGTTTAAGAATCAAGCGACTGAGAAAACTTGTAGAAAAATATGATGTCGACTATGAAATCAAAGAAATAAACGATGTATACGGTACAGCGGATACCGATTCAAGTCTGGATGCAATTGTCGTAAGTCATGAAACTGAAGCTACGGCATTGGAAATCAACAATATAAGGGTAAAAAATGGATTGAATCCCCTTGATATTATTGTAATTGAATGGGTTCTTGCAGCCGATGGGGTACCTATTTCATCCACACGCATAAGAAAGGGTGAAATAGATAAGAAAGGTAATATATTATGAAAACTCACTTTTTTTAAATGTTGCCTATCATGGAATTTCTAAGGTTTCTTAAAACTATCTTCAGATGCAGGACTATATCGTTCAATGAATCCGTTAGGAAGTTTCCACATATGAGTACGATTATCATCATCGATGCGAGTATCAATATTAGTTCCACGCTTGTCTGTGCTTTATTGTCGTTTATCATTTAAATCATGCTCTTTTTTTATGTTTTGTTTGTTAGGTTGTTTCTAATCTGTTCGGCATCATCCTTTGCACTGAACGAGCTGGACTGGCTGAAGTATCCCTGATATATCTGCAGGGCTACCAGTGCTATTACTATTACTCCTCCGAACAGCAATATGTATTCGGCCGCACCTTGGCCGTGGGTGTCCTCTAGGATGTTTATACAATCACCTCCCGTATTACTATAATGACTTATTTGTAATACATACTATAAAAGTATTACTATTTTTCAATATAAGTAATACATATTCTATATTTAATAACCTAAAATTATATATTATAATTAATAAAAGGGGATTTTATGAGGATATTAATAACATCATTTGGAGTAGGAATAGGGCATGCCTCTAGAGATTTGGCACTTGCAAGAAGATTAAGGGATGCAAGTCACGAAGTAATCTTCGCAAGCTTCGGATCAGGTTACAATTACCTTAAGATGAACGAAGAAGAAACATATCTCATGCCAACAATGAACTTCCAGGCAGATGAGGGAGAAATAAAAATAAAGGACACCGTAAAGGAATCAAAAGACATACCATTTATCTTCATAAAAACGATGTACAAGGAAGCGAAGATTATCCGGGAAATAAAGCCCGATGTTATAATAGCAGACTCCACATACACATCCCCAATCACTGCAAAATTTCTGAATATTCCCTGTTATATAATAACAAATGACTTGACGTTCGGCTTTTCGGACAGCACAGAATCCATGAGCATAAAATACTTTGAAAAAAGCATTAGAAAATTCATTAAGGAGATAACGCGGGGTTGTAAAAAAATATTAATACCTGACGTAGCTGGAACTGTAGACGTGCCTCATAAGATAGAAGATAAAACAGTATACATCGGACCGCTGTTGCATAAGAATCCCGATGAAATTGACTCAAAAGAAGCCCTAAGACAAAGATACGCTTTCGATGAAAATGAGGTGATAATACTATTGACTGTGGGCGGAAGTGAATTCGGAGAAGTACTCATAAGAAACGTATGCGACATCGTTGATGATATAAACTGCGATAAGATAATAATATTCACGGGACTAGAAATAAAAACGGACGAGTTCAATATTAGGGACAACGGCAAGATAATAATCAAAGAATTCACGCAATTCCTGGTAGACTGGATGCAGATGTCAGATTTAACCATAGCACTGGCAGGACATACAACAAGCATGGAACTGATATCCGTCAAAAAGCCTAACATACTGATACCACTTAAAAATCATATAGAACAGCACAGAAACATTAAAAATATGGAAAAATATGAAATAACAACAACAACCAATATAAACGATAAACAAAAACTTCTTGAAACAATAAATCAAACACTCGACAACTTGGACTTAATAAAAATCAATGAAGAAGCCTACAGCGAGTTCATTAAATATGATGGAAAAACGAATGCATTAAAACAAATAGAAAATCTATATAAATAGACAAACAAAGATAAACATAATAATATAATAGGAAATGATAAAATGAAAATAGAATACCTTGGACATTCAGCATTCAGCATAACCTCTGAAGAGGGACTAAAAATATTGATAGATCCATTTATAAGCAACAACCCCGCATGCACAACACCCGTAGAATTACTCAATCCTGACATAATTCTCGTGACACACGCACACTCCGACCACTTCGGTGACGCTCTTGAAATAGCAGACCAGTCAGGAGCAACCATAATAGCAACACACGAACTGGCGACCTTTGTACAAAAACAGGGATTCAATGCTATAGGAATGAATATAGGCGGAACAATATCCGTAAACAATCTGATAAACATTACCATGACCGATGCAAGACATACCTCGGCGATAGACTTCATGGAAAACCTTGAGGTTGGCGGAGTTGCGACGGGATTTGTCATAACCTTGGAAAGCGGAAAGAAAATTTATCACGCAGGAGATACCGGCTTATTCGGTGATATGAAAATGGTCATCGGAGACATATACAAACCGGACATTTCACTGCTTCCAATAGGCGATAAGTTTACGATGGGAATAGAGGATGCTGCAATAGCCGCAGGATGGCTGCAGTCAAGAATAATCATTCCAATGCACTACAACACATTTGAAGCAATAGAACAGGACGTTGACTTGTTTGCAAAACTCGTTGAAGATGAAAGCATAGGAACAATAACCATCGCATTAAAACCGGGAGAAGACTACGTGGAAGAAATCGAATAAGATTTCCTCTACTTTTATACTCTTTTCAACGCGTACTTTTTTTGACTTTTTATTCACATTTGCATAGCGACATTAAACATCTGCACAGTTATCTGATTATATGTCCAATTACTTTTTTTCGACCACATTAAAAATCCATTTATCCCACTGACATTCAAAATCTATTTATCTAAAAAATACAATATATTTATATATGTCTACAATTAAAATCGGAGTATTTGGGAGTTGTCCTACAAGGGATATCTTTAACAGCTCAATAAATAAAAACTATAAGGATTACTTCACAATTAACCTAAGCTATGTGAATAATTCTATCATAAGCAATATGCAAGATCCCGTTCCGTATGATAAGGAATCAATTAAAATACTTCCGGAAAATAAGGAAAATCAATCATATTCATCATTTATAGAAAAAGATTTGGATAAACTATTTTTTGACAGGTTATCACGTGCAGATATCGATTATCTCTTAATAGATGTGGGCCTGGAAGTAAAATGGGGTTTGGTATCATTCGAAGATTACATATTCTTCAACTATCCCCAATATGATAAGACGGAGTTTTTTAATAATATTAAGCAAAAACGATTTATAAAGATACAGGAAAATACGAATGAATTTATGAAACTCTTCAAGGAAAGCTATACCAAATTCTTTGATGTATTAAATGACGAGTATCCTGATTTAACGGTAATACTCAATCCGGTCAGGGAAGCATACCGCGTACAAAAGGGTGATGGCACTATCGAAGAAAACGAGGAGTTTAAAAATAGAACAGATAACCATTACCTGCCGTTGATGGATTCATATATTGCAAAGAAATTTGACGTGGAAATACTGGAATTCGACAATGATGTATTGCTGGATGAAAATCACCAGTGGGGACTTGGTCCAAAACACTACGTTGAAGAATACTACAGCGATTATACAAGGCAAATCTGTGATATAGCCGAACGTAACAGGGTACTTTCAACCGACGAATACCGAAAATTAAATGACGGCATTCGAACGGACCGGTTGAAAAACCATATCAAAAATGCGGAATATGAACTTGAACTGGTTGAAAGAGATAAATACGTAGCTCAAATCAAAAAGGAACGAAACTCCTTAAGAAACGACCTGGACAATCAGATACAATTGCAAAAGGATTTGGAATCAAAAAATGATGAACTGCTAAGTAAACTGTCATCGGCTGACGATAAAATACGGCTATTGGAAGAGGATGTACGGGTAACACAGGAATCGATAGACAATCTGCTGGATGATGAATTCAACCCGGTTGAATTAAAAATAAAAAATCAAAAACAGCTTGATGAATTGAATGACTTGAAGGAAGAAAAGCTAATACTCTTGTCCTTACGGGACAAATTGGTCAAAAACAATGAAGACCTAAAGAAGCGTAACCAGAAGCTAAACGATACCATTAAAACTATTTATTCATCAAACTCCTGGAAATTGACATCATCGCTGAGGGATATCAAACGTAAATTTTGAATAATTATATATATTAATAAAGATATAACCTATATTAAGTATGAAAGGTTTAACACTTTATATCCTATAAACATTTAAAACAAAA
>MUZY01000070.1:0-2130 GCA_003266065.1 Methanosphaera sp. rholeuAM130 | reverse complement strand
TTTTTCTTATTATATGCAGTGTTTTCCTATTTTCTATTGCAATAACATATTTTATTTTCCCTATGATTTTCATCTTTGATTTACTTTTGAACAGTATTATTGGATTATTATTCATTTGAAAACAATGGTACTATACGTTAGCTTTTCTTAGCATATTTCTGGTTATATTCACGTTCATCCAATATGTCACACTTGCCGCTGGGCAGGTTACGTACGATGTCATCGACATTAAATAAGTTATCCTTATCGATAAGGTGCAACACTTCCTTTGCCATGCGTTCCTTCTTGGTAAATCCAGGCTTCAGTATGACATAGCTGTCGCTCATTCTTCTGACCGCATCAACCGAACCTGCCATGATGCGTTTGTCATCATCATAATCCACAACACCCACAGCTATAAGTACAGGAACGTTTCTTATGAAATTTTTTCTGCCTCTTATGACAAATGATCCCTTTTTCAGGAATTCACCCGCCTCCGGTGTTTTGGATACCTGATCCAGGTTAACCCAGTATGCATCGTAGCTGCTGAAGCCCTCACCCCATGCACTGCTGTAGCTTGAAGCGAAGCATGCTGCCTCATACAGTGTTGATTCCGGGATGGCCTCATCGTTATTGTCATTTTGCACTATGGTTGATGGAGCACCGTGTATGTCACAGTGGAAATAGATATCATTGCTTTTCGAGTACCTTTTTACTACCTGTTCATTGCTGTGAGCGTCACGACCACCGATAACCATGTAGCCGTCGCTTGTAATAAACCATCTGAGTTTCTCATACCATTTAAGCTGTTTTTTCTCTCTTTTCTGATGGGTCTTAAGCTCACTCATCGCTACTTCCTTTTTATTTTCAAGCTTTTCAATTTGAGCCTTGGAGTTTTCTATTGCATTTTTGACTCCCTCGATTTTACGTTTAGCCTTTTTGCCCTTATTGTAATAGAATTCTTCACAGCTTTCGGCTATACCCAGATTACTGTCTACGCGTACCGTCATGCCATCCAGATTAAGGGTGATGACGCCCATTTTATCTATTGATTCTATCAGCTCTAATCCTGGAGTGTTGCCCTCCTTTTTGGATTTTTTAATGATTTTTCCTATTTCCTGCCATGAATAGTTTTTTCTGGCATTGGCTATCACGTCAAGTATCTCCTGAACTTCACCGTAATGGGCGTAGATGGTGTTGCCTTTAATCTGGGTATCCTCTATTGTTTTATAGAATCCTTCCAGACTTTCCTCCTGCATCTCTAATCGTTTCTTATACTTGTTAATTTTTTTAGTCCATGCGTTTTCTTCCTTTTCTTTGATGTTGTTGACTATCTTTTTTGAGTAGAACTCATCCGCCGCCTTGTTGAACGATTCGAACTCTTGCGTCTTAAATGAGGAATACTTGTTAAGGCTGATGGGTACCAAGTCCTTATTTTTCTTTTTATCGTCAACATCTTCAATTATTATCTGTGCCTTAGGATTTTTTTCTATTCTTTCAAACAATTCACGCAACGCTTCATATATTTCAAGTATTTCATCATCAGACAGGTCCTTTGCACTTTTTTCTTTATCTATATCAGTATAGGACAGTATTTCCTCTGCGTACAGTCCGCCCAGTCCATTGGTTGCCAGTGTTCTGACTATGTCCTTGTCGGATTCTTCCATTATCTCTTTTATCTCATCTGTTGTGGTGTTTTTAATGTCTATCTTGGATGGAGGATACTTGTACTTTTCATGGCTTGTTATTTTACGGTCATGCCATTTTTCATGTTTGAGCGGTGANNCAGTATGACATTTCCCTTGTTGAAAAGTTCCACTATGAGCGTGAACTTCTCTTTCTTTTCAACTGTAATTTCCACAATCCTATCGAATTGGTATTGCCTTATTGATGTTATTATTCCACCGCTCAAGTGTTTTCTAAGAAGCATGGGAAAGTGTGGCGGTATTGTAGGGTTAGAAAGAGGATATTCCGTCAGGTGTATTCTTGTACCTGCCTGAATTACGAGGTCTTTTCTGCCGACACCCGCCTTTCTAAGCTTTATCAGTATGGTGTCATATGACGGCTGGTATGCCTTTTCTACTTTGACATTCAATATTTCATCATTAAGCTCCTTTACAATCCTATGAATATCTACATTTGACATTGACT
>MUZY01000251.1 GCA_003266065.1 Methanosphaera sp. rholeuAM130 | reverse complement strand
ATTTACCGTTTTCTCCACTCTTAATCGTTATGTTGTAGTATCCGTCCTTGAGTGTAGTGTTTATCTGATAGTTTATCGTACCGTTAATTGTATTCAATGTGTAACTTTTACCGTTTAGCTTTATGCTTATGGCGGTTTCTTTGTTTAGTGCCTGATTGTTCTGGTCTACAATTTGAGCCCGTATGAGTATCTTGTCGTTAGTCGTGTACAATGGGTTAACATCGATGTGAGTCGTGTACTTACCGATTGCCATAGGAGTCGTTAGCTCAACCCTACCATAATCATTTGAAGTATATACAGCAGTAAGGTTATGTGTACGTGCACCTAACGTATCAGGGATTTTGTATTCAAGTACTGCAAGTCCATTCCTGATTTTTACAATAACAGCACTGCCGTTTTCATCCTTGAGACTTAGTCCATTCAGTTTGAATACAAGTTGACCTCCATCAATGTCCACATGATTGTCCTGTATGTGAGCTATGAGTTTAACCGTGTCACCCGGTTTGGTATCAAATGATCCTGTAAGTAACTCCATGTCTGCCTTGTATCTTCTTGTAATATTGATTGAATTGTTGGAAGCCAGATAATTACCGTTAGCCTTGAATGTAGCCGTAACATTGATTACTCTGTCTGTCTTGTTTATTGTGTAGTTAGCATTTGCATTTCCGTTCTTGTCGGTTGTCAATGCATATGACTTGTTACCAATTTTAAGAGTTACGTTCTGGTTTGCAAGTGCATTATTTGAGGCATCTTTCAATGTAACAGTTAGTTTTACTTTATCGTTTACTCTTGGAGCAGTGTTGTTTGCTGCAATGCTCAATACAGTACTAATCTTACTGACACTATTTAACTTAACTGTCTGATTTACTGTTGCTTTAGTGTAGTTGGCGTTGCCGTTATATGTAGCTGTTACCAGGTATGTTCCACTACTGTTAATTGTGGTTGTGGCGTTTGCCACTCCTTTTGTTAGTGTAACTGTTTTGATTGTTGTGCCGTTTATCTTGAATGTCACGTTTCCTGTGAGTGCCTTACCGTTGGAATCTTTGACAGTCACGGTAATTGGAAGGTTAACCATTACACTTTCTGTTTGACTAACATCAATATCAATTGATTCAATATCCATCACAACATTCAATGGATTGACCTTGAATGACGCTGTACCTGTTGCAGGGCTGTGATTTGTATCTCCAGTGTAGTATACCTTTGCATTCTTATCACCCACGGTCAAGTTTGGAATGCTTATTACAGCTTGACCATCCTTGACTTTTGCAGTGTAATTCTTGTTTTCCAAGGTTACAGTTACATTTCCAGTAGCATCAGATGGCAGTTTAACCGTTATCTTTTCAGTTTGACCAACATTAATATTGTTTGATTCAATACCCATTAGAACATCCGATGGATTAACCTTGAATGACGCTGTACCTGTTGTTGGGTTATGATTTGAATCTCCGGTATAATATACCTTTGCATTCTTATCGCCAACACTCAGGTTAGGAATGCTTATTATAGCCTGACCCTCTTTGACTTTTGCAGTGTAATTCTTGTTTTCCAATATCAAAGTAATGTTTCCAGTTGCAGTAACCGGTAATTTAACAGATACCTTTTCTGTTTGACCAACATTTATATTGTTTGATTCAATGTCCATTACAGTATTCATTTTGTCGACTTTTACTGGAAGAGTGTTAGTAGCCGGGTTATGATTTTTATCACCAGGGTATTTAACTACAATCTGGTATTCTCCCACATTGATTGTTCTCGTGTTGAATTTACCGGAGCCATTCTTAACAACAACTTTGCCTGTAAAGTCACCTATACTTATGTTATATTGTCCATCTGCATTAGTGTTAATAATACCCTTGACTTCTTGAGGATAAGTAGTGTTATTTGCTACGATTTTTATGCTGGTGTCAGCCTTGTTTACCTTAAATGTTGTATTTTTGATTGTAGTATTGTAGTTATTATTGTTAAATGTTATGTTGGCGTAGTAGCTTCCGGCATCTAATGCTAGGGATATGTTTCCTTTACCGTTTTTAACTGTAACGTTCTTTATTATTTTGTTAATGTCAACTTGGTACGTTCCATCGATTTTTGCTGATACTATAATCGTGGCGTTTTTGCCGTATGTCACGCTGGCAACAGATACGTTAGCATTGTTGGTGCCTTGTTTAACCGTGACTGTTATGTTTTTGCTTGCTGCTTTATAGTTTTTGTCACCAAGGTATTTGGCAGTAATTGTATGTTTTCCAGCATCCAGAATTCCTAAGTTAAATTCGCTGGTACCGTTATTTACGCTAACTGTGATTGATTTGTTGCCTACAGTCAGGTTAAATTTGCCGTTTACGTTGGAGTTAACGATACCTTTAACCACTTGCGGATAGGTGGTGGTGTTGGCTAGAATGTTTATGTTGGTGTTTGCCTTGTAAACCTCGAACGTAGTATTTTTGCTTTTTGTATCATAGTTATTATTGTCAAATGTCACATTTGCATAGTATTTGCCTGCTCCCAGTTTCACTGTCTTGTTTCCAATACCATTTTTGACTGTGATATTGTATGTTGTGCCGTTTATGTCCAGTTTATAAACACCGTCAATATCAGCAGTTACCTTGATTAGGGTTTTGTTTCCATATGTTACGTTGGATGTGTTGACTGCGACATTGTTGGATGCTTTTTTAACTGTGATGAATGTGGTGTTGTTGGCTGGGTAATAGTTATTGTCACCAGAATAATTTCCGATGATTTCATAGGATCCCACGTCAAGAAGTGGCAGTGCGATATTATCAGTAATGTTCAATTCATCAATGACCGTGCCGTTTAGATAATATTTAATAGTACCTGTAGCGTATTCCGGCAATTTATGGGTGACGGTTGCACTTTCACCATAGATAATTTCACTTGGATTTGCTTCAAACTCCAATGTGGCATTTGAAGCGTGTACGATGAATGTTGTATCATTGGATAACGGAGCGAATTGATTATCCCCCTCAAAGAATACTGTTGCCCGGTAATTGTCTGCAGGTAATATACCAATATTGAATGTACCAGAACCTCCATTAACATTGACTGTTGTACTTTTCTCACCGATAGTTATATTATATATGCCATCCCTACTTGAATAAACGATCCCTTCAACCTCTTCAGGGTAGGTTCTGTTGCCTACTGCAATGCTTAAACTTTCAATCTCATCACCGTATACCTTGAAGTTTGCAGTAGCAGATGATGGAAGAGAAATCCGTGTTTCAGGTCGAGTGAGTGTAACCAAATAGTTTCCATAGTATAATCCATCTACAGTTAAGGTATTAGAAGCAAACATACCTTGATCAGTATTGACAGTCACTCCAGAGTTAACAATTTGTCCTTTTTTATCTTTAATTTCATATGTTAGAGAACTTATTCCAGAAGGAGGGAAAACTTGATATGTAACCTCTAATACACCAGGATATCTGACATCCTCACATGATATTATATTAATTGTAGATGGGTCTTTCTCCCTTGTAGAAATATCCAAGTATGCAATTTGATGATCCAATTTTCCCCAAATTCTTTTAGCTCCAGAATCAATAAAAACCGTGGCTGTCATGTCATTTATATCTGCGTGGATATTGGAGAAAAGTCCATCTCCACCGAATTCCCCAGTAGAGTGACGTAAAGGATACCGATCAAATTCTGTTTGTGATTCTATTGACCATAAATGAATACGTGCGGTATAATTATTACCTGCGAATATATTAGTGTAGTCAGAAACATCATCAATTTGAAGTGCGATTTGCAGGATATCTCTAGGTACCTTATTCACATTTTTTTGTTCTATGATTCGATTTGTAAAATCTGGACTGTTTGATCCAAACCAGCTTCTTTCGATGAAAGTATAAGTTCCGCAGCTGAATATATCAT
>MUZY01000150.1:510-3018 GCA_003266065.1 Methanosphaera sp. rholeuAM130 | reverse complement strand
AAAATGTTTGCATCAGAACTGACAGGTACAGTCCCTGATATAACAACCTGTGCAAAGGCAATTGCCGGGGGACTGCCAATGGGTGCAGTACTGGCTAATGAAAAAATAGCAGAAGCATTCCAGCCTGGTAACCATGCCACAACATTCGGTGGAAGTCCATTCGTGTGCTGTGCAGGAAACACAGTCCTTGACATTTATGAAGAGGAAGACTTGGTAAATAAGTCCCATGAAAACGGTAAATACTTCAGAGAAAAACTGGAAGCTCTTAAAGCTAATCATGACTGTATCGTCGAGGTAAGAGGACATGGTCTAATGGTGGGCGTAGAACTCAACTACGAAGCAGATGATCTTGTGGCTAAAGCTCAGGAAAAAGGAGTATTGATAAACGTTGCAAATCATACCGTAATAAGATTCGTACCGCCACTTATAATTACCAGAGAACAGTTGGATAAAGTAGTATGCGTAATTGATGAAATATTACCTTAATACTACTTCATTATTCTTTTTTTAACTATTTAAAGGGATTTATTCGTTCAAATACTTTTGATTATTGTGAATAAATTTTATATATTTATAATCAACCCATATGGATCTTATTATTGATATTATCTGCAGTACAAAGGCAAATGTTCCCAAGTATAGCATTACAATAACATTAGGCATCAATAATCCGCAGATAATAATCAGTATCCATGGCATTTCATATACAATACCCTCCAGTAACCACATATTATTTTTTGTTTTAAAACCCATATAGATGAAACCTGCACCATTAATAAAGTTAATCAATGAAAGCAAAACCCATAATGAATTAATAATAATGTCAGTTATTTTCATATACACACCTTAAAAAAATAATATTGGAAAAGGCATTACTTATTTTAAAGAACCCCTGGTCTTATCGTCAATTGCAGACTCATTTTTTAATTTATCAGCAGTTTCAATTCTTTCAACAACCTTTTGACCTTCAATAGCCATTTGATTAAATGAATCAATTGTTTCTTTCATCTTTGGAAGAGCCAATTGCTTATAGGTACTTACCTCTTCAACTGCAGCTATTGCCTCGGCAAATGCTTCCTGAAGAACTTCTGTCGAAATCATCGTTGAAGCACTTGATTTCTGAATCTGACTTCCCTGTTGACGTAGAATATGGGAAGTTGACGTAATAATGTCACTGGTGGTATCATTCAATAGATTAATTTTATCCATTACAATTTTCTGATCATATAATGCCGTTGCAGCCATTACACCAGTTTTCAAAGCAGTTACCGTAACATTCTTTGCACGATTTACTCCGCGAATAAGTTCCTTGTTGTTTTTTCTGATAGTGTTTAAAGAGATGATTCCCTGCTGGTTAATCACGACCATTTGCTGCAAATCCATTACCCGTTGTCTTAATGGGAACAATATCTCTTCCTTTACTATTGCAACCTTTTCGGAGTCTATTCCTTCCATTTCGGCCTTAGTTATTTGTGATTCAATGGATTCATCCATCATTTTACCAAGTTCTACATCGGCAATCAGTTTATTGGTTGTTTCTCTTAGCACATTTTCCTCATGAAGAAGGGTTATGTTATCGTTTTCCAATACCTTTCTACTGTTTTCAAGAGAATCAATAATATCTTCTATTACCGGTTCGGCCTTCTGGTACTTGCCGAAGTATTTCTTTACCGGATTGTGTAATTTTTTCAGAATTCCCTTTTTTGAAAAGTCAACTTGGGAGGGATCTAATTCCTGTAGTTGCTTATCCAGCTGCAGTATTTTCTCTCCAATATTATTCGCATCTTCTCCTCCATTTGAAAAATCAGCTAAACGATGAGTTAACAGTTCATTTTGCTTGCTTGACTTGTCCATATCTGCCATTCCAAATTTTTCTATTGGTTCTATTATTTTTTCTCTTTCATAGGGATTATTTAAATCAGAATCAAATATTGCATCTGCATTAGTTTCTGCCTGACTTTTAAGAGGGGAATCTTGTAGTTTTTCTTCCTCCTCTTTAAGCGTTTTTTCAACATCATTTCTTATAGTATCTACATCAAGTGAAAATTCACCCATAATATCAACTCATTTATTTAATTATATTCCTTTACAGAATCTATTAATTGATCCATTTGATCTATCAGATTCTTAATTGTTTCATCTGAATTACTGTCTTTAGACATATTCATAAGCAGTTCATTTGTCAGATCATCAATTTGTTTACTAAATAATTTCAATGTCTTAATTCTTACCTTTATCTGTTCATCCATATCTTCCGAGTATTCATTTGAATACCTAAGCATATCCAGGGCAGTTTCCGATTCACTCACAAATACCTTGTCCACATTTTCCACGGTTGAAATGAATTTGTCATATGTTATTTGAGGTGGAGCAAATCTCTTTTCAATAAGTTCGATTGCCTTGTTCTTTTTATACGAAAATTCTTTTTTCAGTTTTAATATTTGCCGTTCATATTCGATATATTTTTGATTGATACTTGTATAGTCGTTGTTTTTGGAATTCATATAC
>MUZY01000150.1:0-374 GCA_003266065.1 Methanosphaera sp. rholeuAM130 | reverse complement strand
ATTATTGAAGCTTTTTGTGAATCGGGAGAATACTTTAGAATTTCCTCATCATCAAGAATTCCATTTGCAGGCTCCAAATTGCACTCTAGTTCAGTCAGCGTTTCTGTGAATTTGACCTGATTGCCCTCGGTATCATACAAGGCAGAATCAACAAATTTTAATGGAGTAGTCAATCGCAATATCTCCTGCTCCTTTTTTGTTATAATGTTATTCTCTTTTTTCATAATTGACTCCCATAAAATATCTATAATTAATTTATCTATTCTAATTATAAATATGTTTCATAAAATTTATAATGTAAATTATGAAGATTTTGACAGTGACACTAATCAAGAATTATCATAGCTCAAAGAATATTATTACTTAATTCACCA
>MUZY01000171.1 GCA_003266065.1 Methanosphaera sp. rholeuAM130 | reverse complement strand
GATGAAACCATTCAAATAGCAAAGGATGCGGATGCCGTACTCTTCGGCGCAGCAGGTGAAACCGCCGCGGATGTGATAGTTCGCCTAAGACATGAACTTGAAACCTTCGTTAACCTTAGACCGGTAAAGTCAGTTCAGCCGGAAAAGTATGGAAACATCGATTTCATGATTGTAAGAGAAAATACCGAAGACCTGTACATCGGTGACGAGGAAGAAACACCGGACGGAGCAATTGCACGCAAAAAAGTTACACGGAAGGCATCAGAGAAAATATGTGACTACGCATTCAAGTATGCCGTTGACACAAAACGTTCCAAGGTAACGGCCGTGCATAAGGCCAACGTACTCAAGATATCCGATGGCCTATTCAAGAAAACGTTCTATGAGGTAGCAGAAAACTATCCTGAAATCGAAAGCAACGACTTTTATGTGGACGCGACTGCAATGTACCTTATTACAAATCCATTGGACTTTGAAGTTATTGTCACTTCAAATCTTTATGGGGATATCCTATCAGATGAAGGGGCAGGTCTTGTAGGAGGATTGGGTATGATTCCATCAGCAAATATCGGTGACAACAATGGATTGTTTGAACCTGTACACGGTTCAGCACCTGACATTGCAGGCAAAAAGATAGCAAATCCTGCAGCCACAATATTATCCGCCTGTATGATGCTTGACTATCTGGGTGAAAGCGAAGAGGCAAGACGTGTGGAAGAAGTACTTATTGACGTTATCAATGAGGCAAGGATAGTTACGCCGGATTTAGGTGGTACTGCTTCAACCTATGAAATGGCAGAGTACATTGCAAGTAAATTATAATAAGTTTAAAATACCAATATATTATATTAAAGAAGAATTACCTCCAAAGAAATATTCTTTATTATAAACAAAAAAAATTAATTATTAATGACGGAGACATAAAAAAATGGAAACAGCAAAAGCAGCAGCATTATTCATTATATTTATTATGGTAGTAAGTTCAGTATCAGCATTTGTACTATACTTAGTATAGACACGTTATTCAATAAATATACATGATAATTAATATTAAAAATAATCAGAGGTTTTGTTAAATGATTAAGATAGGAGCGGTAGTAGCAGAATTCAATTTTGATATTACCAGTATGATGTTAGAATTGGCTAAGGAACACGCTAAATTTTTAGGTGCTGAAATAACTGAAGTAATTCCAGTTCCAGGCGTTTATGATATGCCACTAGCTATAAAGAAATTGTTAGAAGACGATGACGTGGATGCTGTAATTACATTAGGAGCTGTTATTGAAGGGGACACTCATCACG
>MUZY01000097.1 GCA_003266065.1 Methanosphaera sp. rholeuAM130 | reverse complement strand
ACTTCACCAACAATCATCGTGGAGACGGTGCCGGAGCAATATATGTGCAAGGTGCTAATGCCACAATCGATTATTCAAATTTTGAAAATAATAATATTACAAATAATGGTGGAGCAATATATTTAAACGGTACTAATGGTACTATATTAAATTCAAACTTCACTAAAAACATTGCTAACAATACTGGTGGAGCAGTATATGTTAATGGTGAAAATGGTACTATTGATTTGTCAAAATTTGAAAATAACACTGCTTCAAAAGAAGGTGGAGCAGTATATGTTAATGGTAATAGGAGTACTATTTCAAATTCATCCTACACAAATAACAGAGTTATTGGATATAAAGTCGGTAGTGATACTTTTGGTAATGGTGGAGCGGTATATTTAAACGGTGCTAATGGTACAGTTTTAAATTCAAATTTCACTCAAAATACTGCCGGAAAAGGTGGTGGAGCAGTATATATTAATGGTCTTGATGGTAAAATTTCAAATGCAAACTTTACTTACAACAATGCTACAACTAATGGTGGAGCAGTAAATATTAAAGGAGCACGTGCTACTGTTGAATATTCAATTTTCGAAAATAACAAGGCTGCTAGTTCAAGTGGAGGAGCTATCTACATTTATGGGGATAGTGCTATTATTTCATATGTAAACATGACTAGTAATTCTGCCGGTAATGGTAATCAACCTGGTGGAGATATAGCCTGTAATGGTAAATTATTGAGTATCAATTATTCTAACTTTAATTCAAGTTTAGGTTCCAATGGAGGTTCTCTGTACTTGTCTGGTTCTAACAATGGTAATATTACCGGTTGTAACTTTACTAATTGTTATGCAACACTTCTAGGTGGTGCTATTTCCTGGCAAAAAAGTGAAAATATTAGATTGATAGATTCATATTTCTATAACTGTAGTTGTGGTAGAATTCAAGCTACAACTGCTACTGGTGATGGTCATCACGGTGGAGCAATTAATTTCCAAGGAAATACAGGAAATTTTATAGATAATTGTACTTTTGATACTTGTTTCTGTGAAAAAGACGGTGGAGCATTTTTCGTTTCATCATCTAGCTCAGTCGGTTCTCAAGTATCAAATTGTACTTTCATGAACTGTTATTCTGTATTCCGTTCTGGAGCTGCTATTTGTTGGAAGGATAATAATGGTCTACTAATAAATAATAAGTTTATAAATTGTTCAGCTCTATGGGATGGTGGCGCTATTTATTATCGTCATCACACTGGTGGATGTTCAAATAACACCCATATCAATTGTACGTTCGAAAATAATAATGTTGGTAGAAATGGTGGAGCATTATATCTTTGTACATCAAATAACACTTATGAAAACTGTATATTTATAAATAATACTGCAAATGAAACTGGTGGTGCTATTTATTATCTTTATAATTCAAATTATCCTAATAAAAATGGACTTATTATAAGGGATTGTGAATTTTCTAACAATACTAACGCAACAAATGCTGGTTTCATTTATATAAGTGGTCCTAATGTATTCATTACAAACACTACTTTCTATAATGGTTCAGCTACAAATGATGGTGGAGCATTATATATTAACAGTATAAGTAATTATAACATTAGCAACAACACCTATGACTACAACAACGCTACTAATGGTGGAGCAATCTATGTAAATGCTCCAGTAACGTTAACTGACAGTAACTTCACAAATAACCTGGCTGAAAACGGTGGAGCATTATACATCACCAAGGATACGAATATCACCGATTGTAACATAACAAACAACAATGCTACAAACGGTTCAGGTATATACGTAAAAAGTGGTACAGTAAGACTTACAAATATAAAACTCCTAGACAACCAGGCACACAGTGCAAATATCAGTGCCAATAAGCAGGAATATGTTGACGGTGACACAAAACACTTAAGTGGGGTATTCCTCGGATGTGACAACTACCTGAATGGTATATACTGGGATGGTGGAAATGTCATATGTGTAAATCTGGAGTATCTGGGATTAAACGGTGTAGT
>MUZY01000052.1:6968-8281 GCA_003266065.1 Methanosphaera sp. rholeuAM130 | reverse complement strand
TGACCTACACTTTCAAATCTGTCGGCAAACGCATAATCTTCCGGTCTTATCACAGTACCCGTTCCTATTACTATAGTCTCCGATGAGCCGTAAGCGTTCAGCACGGCAATTCCATATTTTTTATAGAATTTCTTCCATATGTCCTTGTGCAGTGGCCCGCCTCCGGATACCATGCTTTTGACTGTATACAGCTTGTTTTGAACCTTTTCGGGATTCGTAACTATTGAATGGATAACCGGTGGCATACCCGTTGCATGTGTCACCCGGTTTTCAAATATTATGTCCAGGTATTCATCGAAGGTATACCTGTTTTTTGTAATGCATAATGCGGCCTTTCTTAGTGTTGCAATTGCCCATGATATTCCAACATGTGCCATAGGATATATGCAGAACATCACGCTGTTATGATCCATGTTGAGTACGTCACATTCGTTTTGTATTGCACTGAACCAGTTTCCGTGCGTCAGCATGGCACCCTTGGGTTTACCCGTCGTTCCGCTGGTGTATTGTATCTGACACAAATCATCCCATGAAGTGTTGCATGCTTCAATTACAGGTGCATCGTTATATTCGTCCATACTTTCAATTACATATGAATCAATTGTCAGTTCATCCAGTTTTTCATCGCATATTATTAGTTTGGCACTGCAATCGTCAATGAAGTACTGCAGTTCGCTGGCCGTATATATCCTGTTTGTAGGTACCGCTACGGCACCGATACGCCACAGAGCCAAAAATGAAAACAGGTATTCCGGCCCGTTGTCAAGATAAATCAATACTCGGTCGCCCTTTTTTATTCCCCTATCCAGTAATCTTCTTGAAATTTCAGAGATAATGCCCAGGATATCTCTTGAATTATATTGCTTATTCCTATCCAAATTGTAATATACAGGTTTGTCCAATCTGCATGCATTGGCATCAAGGAATGTAGTGATATTAATCATTTATCCAACCACCCTTTCTTCGTTTTACTATGTTAATATTTATGGGGTATAATGATATTAAAATTTATTATCTAATTAAAATAGATATATAACTAAGAATATTTTTTCTAAATAAATTTTTCAAAAAAATGATATCATGAGTGTTACAGCAAGAGTCTTAAAGAATTCAAGTCTATTGATGATGGCCAGTTTGATAAATAATGTCATGACATTTATATTGACGCTGTTTACTGCCAGATATCTTGGTACTCATGATTTCGGTTTAATATCCTCCGCCACTTCACTTGTCGGCGTATTCGGTATCTTCTGTGATTTGGGACTATCAACTTATGCCATACGTGAAGTATCCAGAAACAAGGATTTGACCGG
>MUZY01000052.1:5551-6919 GCA_003266065.1 Methanosphaera sp. rholeuAM130 | reverse complement strand
GGAACCATTGTAATGCTCTTGCTTGGTATTTATATGTTGTTCAATTCATTTGCGACATTTTACTACTCCCTGTTCCAAAGCAATGAGAAGATGAAATATCAGACTATCGGTAACGTCATATACAGTACCTCCGTACTTTTGATTATACTGGTTATCATTTATCATGGAAGCAACGTAACCATAGTGGCTGCCGGATATCCTATTGCAATGTTCTTATCATTCCTATATTCTACCTACATAGCATTAAGGCATTATCCCAGATTCGAGTTGTCGTTTGATAGGGACTTCATCAGGAATCTCTTCGTCAAGGGAATTCCATTCGGTATAACGGCGGTATTCACTTCAATATACTTCTGGATTTCACTGATTATACTTACGTTCATGTCAGGAAGCATTGCTGTCGGACTCTTCAGTTCTGCCCAGAAACTTCTTCTGGTATTGTCTTCAATATTCACATTGTTCAGCAATGCAGTATTTCCGATTATGAGTGATTTATATACCAGCGATGAGAATAAACTGGTGGATTTGTATCACAAGATTATGAAGTATATGCTGATGCTTGGCATAGCGGTTGCCGTGGGCTGCTGCATCTTTTCCGAGGACATTATCACACTGGTTTATGGTGTTGAATATATTGATGCTTCAACTTCATTGTCCATACTTATATGGGCGGGCGTATTCATGTTTCTTACCAGCGTATGTTCAACATTGCTTGGTGCCATCAACAAGCAGTTTACGGTAACAAAGATTGCGGGAATCGGTGCGTTGATTAGTGTTGTATTGAATTACATAATGATCAGTAATTTTTCATATTACGGTGCCAGTTATTCTACAGTCATCACCGAGTTTACCATTCTGTCACTGATGTTGATGGTGTTGTATAGGACACAGTTCAGGTTAAACCTCAAACAGTCAATCATTCCTATAGTTCAGATTATAATATCCAATATTATAATGGCGGTGGTGTTGATTTATCTGAATCAGTCTTTCATCGTTTCGGTTCCTATAGCTATAGCCGTATATGTTGTGGCATTGTTTTTAACTAAAGCTATCAGTAATGAGGATCGCCGGATTATACTTGACTTGTTGGCTTCATTTAAAAAATGATTGATGATAGGGAATCTTTGTGAATTTTATTTGAAATTAGGGATAGCTGTATAAAAAAAGGGTAATAAATGCTAGAAAAATGATTTTAGGGAGTTATATTTTTTTATCATTTTTTTCTTGCAATTTATTTTTTTATGGGGCTTATGGTGTTTAATTATTTTTGTGTATTTTTTTGAAGTGTTTTTTTTTCATTGATTAGATTGCTTTTATAATAGGTTTTTTAGATTTATTCTTGGAGTTTTTTTTCAACGTGTTTAATTT
>MUZY01000052.1:0-5541 GCA_003266065.1 Methanosphaera sp. rholeuAM130 | reverse complement strand
TAGGTGTTTTTTGGCTTTTTTTGATTAGGTTTTTTTTATAGGATTTTTTAAACTTTATTTTTTTGGATTTTTATCTTTATCAAATGGGTTTGGTTTAATTATATAGTTCCGATAACCAGTCTACGCTCAAGTATCTTTCTCCTGTATCTGCAAGTATCGCAACTATTGTTTTACCCTTGTTTTCAGGTCTTTTGGCAATTTCCAGTGCTGCATATACTGCACTTCCTGAGGATATACCTACCAGTATTCCCTCTTCCTGTGCCAGTCTTATTGTAGTTTTTCCCGCATCTTCATCCTCTACGGTAAATACTTCATCGATGATGTCCAAATCGGTATTTTCAGGTACAAATCCCGGACTTATTCCCTGTATTTTATGCGGACCTTTTTGTCCTCCGCTCAATACCGGACTTGAAGCTGCTTCCACGGCTATTACTTGGAAATCGTCCTTCAATTCCTTGATTGCCTGGGCTATTCCCGTTGCCGTTCCTCCTGTTCCTGCGGCAGATACTACAATATCCACATTTCCTTCGGTGTCTTCATATATTTCAGGTCCTGTTAGTATTCTATGTATCTCAGGGTTTGCAGGATTTTCAAATTGCTGCAGAATGTATGAGTTTTCTATTTCTTCATGTATCCTGTTTGCCTCTTCAATTGCTCCGGGAATTCCTTTGGATGCAGGTGTTTCTATAAGTTCTGCACCAAATATTTTTATAAGTTTTTTTCTTTCTTCCGAGAAGTTTTCCGGTAGCAGTATTTTCAGTTTGTAGCCTTTTGCCGCAGCCGCAAATGCCAGTCCGATTCCAGTGTTTCCACTTGTCGGTTCAATCAGCACAGTATCCTTATTGATTTTGCCTGCCTTTTCGGCACTTTCAATGAGATTTACTGCAACTCTGTCTTTGACGCTGCTTACGGGGTTGAACGCTTCTATCTTTACCAGTACATCGGCATCGATATCTTTGGCTAGTTTGTTTAACCTAACCAATGGGGTGTTTCCAATGGTTTCGGTTATATCATTCGCTATGGGCTTTTTCAGTATCTTTATGTTCTCTATACTCATTAAATAATCACCTTTTTCTTGTTTGTATTGTTATATTTTTATTTTAATTTATTTTTTTCTTCACAATTTATTATTTGGCAGTGGATATATATAAATATAACGATTGTTATATTTTAATAGTAGGTGATGTTTGACAAGAAAAATATCAAAAAACAACGACTAGAAATATTTGTTTAAAAAATGTTATCAAAAATTTAAAAGCTGGTATTGTTCAATCATAGTTTTAATAAACTTTAAATTACAAAAATAGTATTATACTAAAACAATCCATATACGAGAAGGGGAATTTATAACAATGTTTGATAGAATAAAAGAGGATATAGATACGGTATTTTCCAATGATCCTGCAGCAAAAAGTACAATAGAAGTGATTTTATGTTATCCGGGATTGCACGCATTATGGTTTCATAAAATAGCACATTGGTTCTGGATTAAAAATCATAAACTAATTGGAAGGTTTCTTTCTCATATCAACAGGTTTTTTACTGGTATAGAGATACATCCCGGTGCTCAGATTGGAAGAAGATTCTTCATAGATCATGGAATGGGGGTTGTAATAGGTGAAACGACGATTGTCGGCGATGACGTACTTTTATACAAGGGAGTAGTGCTGGGTGGTACAAGCCTTGAAAGCAAAAAAAGACATCCCACAATTGGAAATAATGTGGTGGTAGGTACAAATGCAATAGTTTTGGGGGATATAACGATTGGAGAAAACTGTAAGATTGGGGCAGGCTCCGTGGTAACAAAGCCTGCACCACCGAATTCAACAATTGTAGGTATTCCTGGCAGAACATTGCAGTCAATAAAAGAACAAAGTAAACATAAGCATGACCTGGAACATGGCAAGATACCTGATCCTATTACGGAAATACTCAATGCCTTAATCCAAAGGCAAGAGGAATTGGAAGAGATTGTATATCATGAAAATAGAAATGCCGAAGATAGGAAGATAATGTATAACGAATTAAGGGAACTGGCAAATAACTCCAATATCAAACTGGATGATGACGATTAGTCATTCATCAAAACTCCTCTTTATTCTTATTTAAAGTTTATATCAACGTTACTCGTTTTATTGCTACTAATCCATTTGAATTCAACATTGTAATACCATCTGTTGTATACATTGGTGTAATAGTAGTTGGGATTGTTCTTGAAGGTCACCTTACATGGAATCTCCACCATCACATTCTTTGTTGAACCGTCATTTAGCTTTAGGTTAGTGGACAGATAATGTCTGCCGTTGTATGATTTGTATTCAATCTTCATGTCATTTGGAATATGGATACTTTTGACGATTTTCGTACCCTCATCAGAATAGTATACAAATTTGACTTCACCTGCAAGCTGGCTTAACGTATTTTTACATTTAACCACATCCGAAACGTCCTGCGTATTTTCCATAGACTCAGTCAAAAGCGGTACGCTTATAATGGAGAATATTATTAAAAGTATCATGAATATGAATATGTATTCAAGGCTTAACTGACCGATATTGTTCATAAAATCACATCCATTAACCTTTTGAAAATTAAAAAGCTGTCTCCGAGGGTGAATGTGATAATCAGACCGCATAATATAAACGGCACAAAGGGTACCGAACGCTTGATTCTGATATTTTCTTCCAAAACCTTTTTTTCATGTAATTTTTTTAACAGTTCTATGTCTTCTTTTGTCAGTCCATGTGCCTTCTGTGTTATGACATGTTCATAATCATCTTTTGTCAGCAGTTTTTCCTTGATTGACCGTTTATCAAAGAAGTATTTATCGTCTTTTCTGGTTAAATCATAGGATAATATCATTGATTCAGTTAATTCACTTATTTTAACGTCGTAGCTAAGCGTTTCTTTGAGCAGATTATATTTTATAATGTTTTTAATCAAAACTACCGTCAAAAGTATTGCCGTTTCCAATAGGTATATCTGAAGATTATTGTATTGTACATTCATCACCAGAATGATAAGTGTCAGTGGGATGACGGTGTATTCGACCTTTTTGGATATCTCATTTACTGTGTATGAAATAAAGAGCAGAAACACAATATTTGCCATAAAGTTATCTATATGGATTATATCATTTATCAGGAAAATTATCCCGAATGCATTTAAAGTAGATGCAATGTTAATTAAATCATATCTTTTAACAATATCTTTTATTAAATAAGTCTTGTTTTTAATTATTTCACAGATGATGACAATGATTATAATTGGTACTATTGACAACACGCTATTGGTAATCAATGACAGTGTTGGAATAAAAGTCATGCCGCCAAAAAATGGAAAAACGTATCCATAGAATGTATATCTGGGCAGTATATCCAAATAATCAGCACATAACAACGTGGATATTGCAGTAAATAGTTTCACGTCACCGCCAGCCCATAGGCCGATATGCCATAATATATAAACAAATATGAACACTAATAAAATTGATAAATAATATGGCAACAGATTTTTGATATCGTTAGTTAGGTAATGGACAGTGCCAAGAATCAACCCACTTGAAAACATGAAAAACGTCAGTTTGTTGCTGATGGTGAGCGTTTTATAATCGGATATCGATGCAATAACAACGCCAACGATTAATACTGTAAATGCAATAATTTTAATGCTTGAAATCATAATAATTTTAATAATTATTACAATAAAAAAAAGGGAAAGAGGTTAGAATTTGTTTTCTTTTTTGTCTTTGGCTGCCTTTATGAATGACTTGAATATCGGATGGGTATCATTTGGACGGGACTTGAACTCCGGATGGAATTGACAACCCAAGAACCACGGATGATCCTTAAGTTCAATCATTTCAACCAGGAACTCATCGGGAGATGTACCTGATATTACAACGCCTGA
The DNA here is from genome assembly GCA_003266065.1 of Methanosphaera sp. rholeuAM130. Taxonomy (GTDB): domain Archaea; phylum Methanobacteriota; class Methanobacteria; order Methanobacteriales; family Methanobacteriaceae; genus Methanosphaera. Next base: position 1,632 of record MUZY01000052.1, on the reverse strand, counting down.
ATCGACAAGGAAATCCTTATATTCATTGTTTACTTCATACCTGTGTCTGTGTCTTTCGGATACAAGCGTTTCCTTGTATGCATCATATGCCAGTGTGTTTTCAGCTATTTTACAAGGATAAGCACCCAATCTCATGGTACCGCCCATGTTATTGATTTTCTTCTGTTCTTCCATCATATCGATAACGGGACATGGCGTGTCTTCATCAAATTCGGTACTGTTTGCCTCACTTTCACCGTTAAGCTGTGCAATTGCTATGGCCATGGCATGCAAACCCAGACAAATACCGAAGATAGGTATTTTATTTTCAATAGCGTATTTAACCGCTTCGATTTTACCGCTTATTCCCCGTTCACCAAAACCGCCCGGTATCAGGAGTCCGTCATATTGGCTTAGCAATTCAAGGTTATAGTCGTTGTCCGCCTTAATCCAGTCAATGTCAACCTTGACCTTATTGTCTGCACCGGCATGTTTAAGGGCTTCACGGATACTGATGTATGCATCCTCCAATTCAATGTACTTGCCGACAACACCTATTTTAACTTTAGGTGCCTCGATTTTCAAATCTTCAACTATCTGACTCCAGTCATATAGGTCTGCCTTATCCGGAGCGTCTATTTTAAGTCTGTTGATGATGTAGTCGCCGACGTTTTCGGAATACATGGTCAGCGGTACTTCATATATTGAATGTGCATCGGGCGTATTGATTACAGCTTCAATTGATACGTCACAGAAGTGTGCTATTTTCTCCTTAAGCTTTGAATCCAGAAGCAGTTCCGAACGACATACAATCATGTCGGGATTGATACCAAGACCTCTTAACTCTTTGGTGCTGTGCTGTGTCGGTTTGGTTTTGAACTCCTTGGCCGCTTTAAGATAAGGCACGTAGGTTACGTGTACGAACATGCAGTTGTCATGACCCTCTTCATGGCTGAATTGCCTTAACGCTTCAATAAACGGTTGACTTTCAATGTCCCCTACCGTTCCACCAACTTCAACCATTACAACTTCGGCTTTTGTTTGTTGGGCGATGTCACGTATCATCAATTTGATTTCATCAGTTATGTGTGGAATGATTTGAACGCAAGAACCTAAATATTCCCCTTTTCGTTCCTTTTCAATTACCGATGAGTATACCTTACCTGTGGTAATGTTTGCCTTACCAGATAAACCCACATCCAGAAAACGTTCATAATGACCAAGATCCAGATCACATTCCATTCCATCGTCAGTTACATATACTTCTCCGTGTTGATATGGATTCAACGTACCGGAATCCCAGTTGAGATATGGGTCTATTTTAATGGCCGTTACGTTTACTCCATATGATCTTAAAATTCTACCAATAGATGCTGATGTAATTCCCTTGCCGATGGAACTTACAACACCACCAGTTACTACAATATATTTTGACAAATTTATCAACTCTTTCCTTGAAAATTTAAAAATATTTTATTAATCATTTTATATAATATACATTGTAATAAGATATATGTTAAACTATGTACATTATATAATAAATACTTTATCAAAAATATTAAAAATACTTAATAATAATGTAATATATCTACCTAATAATATTTAGTATTTATGAAAAAATAATTCTTTCTAATGAAAAATGCTTAGAGGGTT
>MUZY01000147.1 GCA_003266065.1 Methanosphaera sp. rholeuAM130 | reverse complement strand
AGACAATTGCTTGTTGCACAAAAAGAGTAAAAAGTGATGGAATAGTTATGAAAACTTCCATCCTATTTTTTAAGGTTTAATTAATTGTTTTACTTGTAATTTATTAATTTTTAAGCTTTTACAACGGTCATTGTTGCCTCTGAAGTTACTTTTTCACTGTTAGGTGAAGTGTAAACTGCAGTTATTGTGTAGTTACCTACCTTCATGCTTTCAGGTATGGTGTAATTTACAGTTACCTGACCGTTAACTACTTTGGCATATATGACTTTACCGTTTGTGTCTTTAAGTGTTTTACCGTTTACTTTGAATATTACTTTACCTGTGTTTATTGTGTTGTCGTTGAATGTTGCTGTGAGTGTGGTTGTGTTACCAGAGGTTGTGGTTACATTTTCTGTGGTGAGTGTTAGTTCTTTTGGTGTAACTGTTATCTCTGTTTTTTCGCTTGTTAGTTTGTCGTATTGTGTGGATCCTGTGTATACTGCTTCTATTGTTGTGCCATTTTTAGTCCAGTCGGCTGGTACTATGTAGTTTTCTATTGTTGCTACTCCGCCTACTACTTTAGCGTAGATTACTTTGCCGTTTGTGTCTTTTAGTGTTTTACCGTTGACTTTGAATATGACTTTTCCTTTGTTGATGTTTGTGTTTATTATATCATCGAGGTAAATGCTTGCACTTATATTATAAGCGTCTCCGGTAATAAATTCTGTACTATCAACTTTTAATGAAGTTTCTACCTTATGATAGTTAATGATATTATTATCATTAATAGTAACTTGATTATCATTAGTAATTATTTCTTCATTAAATGTGTTATTGTCGAATGTTATTCCACTAGTATTTAAGATTACTTTATTGTTAAATAGTATATCACTTATATTACTTCCTTCTGAACCTTCTACGAATGTTATTGTCGTATTAATATCATTTAAATATGGAAGTCCTGTTAAGTTAATTGCCTTGTTTATTATAATATCTGTTGACTGTGAATAATTCATTATATAAACTGCATCATTATTGTTAATTGTGCTTAATAAATATCCTGTATTTTCATCAAAAGCATTTTTAATGAGGTTGTCTGTTACTATTAGATTTTCTGTTAATATTAGATATTTGCTCGGTGGAGTACTTTTAAATGTTGAATTAGTAATATTCATATAAGTTTTTTCTGAACCCAATTCAGTCAAAGGTAAATAACAATTAATAAATGTGTCTGCAGCGGATTTTATTGAACCAGCTAAAGATATTTTTGTTAAATAAGGTAGTTCGGTTATTGTTAAATTGAAAAATGTAACTTGACGAACATTTTTTGCAGCAGAACCATAATAATTGATTTCATTTATATTGCTTTTAATATTTACAAAATCACCTATTTTTACAATTGATGAATTTAAAATATTAATTACATCTGATTGATTATAAAAGTACATGTTAAAATTATCATCGGTTATGTAATGATAAGTACTACCATTTCTAACTTCTTTAATGAATGAATTTTCATCTTTGGTTATTACTGAGATGTCCGGTGTTGAATTAAATGTTGAATTTATTAATGTTGCTCTTAAACCTTTTTCATTATATGTTTTTAAATCGGTTAAAGGTAAATAACAATTGACGAATGTAATATTTTCTGGACTACTTATTCCAGAAATTTTTCTTAAGTTAGGTAGTTGTGTTTCACTTAAATTAAAGAATACTGCATTTACACTTTGTTTAGAATCATAAACATAAAATTCAGCAATATCTCCTATAATGTTGACGTAGTCTCCCTTTTGAACCAGTGTAGTGTTTAACTGATTAACTGCAACATCTTGGTTAGGAGTAATTGAAACTACGTCTTGGAAATAAATATCATAATTGTCTTCTGTTATATAATGGTATCGTTGACCATCAATAACTCTTAAACCAATTTCCCCATATTCATCTTCGATAACAGCATATGTATTTTCTTCAACAACATAAACATTATTTTCTAACAAAGTAGGGGTACCTGATATTATCTCTGATGCTCTAATTGTAGCATCTGTTTCAGACACATTTCTAGAACTGCCTACAAACTTGTTGTTATTAACTGTAATATTTTTTAAATTACTTGTTATATTTACCAGATATTGATTCGTGTAATTTGTAATATTATTAGAGTCTAATGTTACATTTTTTGCATTTATAGAAATGATTCCATTTATGTTATTTTTTAAAAGGGTGTTATTTTCACCATTTACAATTATATCTTGATAAACAGTATTATTTTCTATTAAAGATTCGGCATTTTGGTCAATTGTAATTTCATTTATAATATTATTTTTTAAAGTATTGTTTTTCTTAGTTATTCTTAAATAATTATTTATTGTGTTATTTTCGAATAATGAATTTCCACATATTGCTAAATTATAAAATGTATTGTTAATGTAAATATTTTCATTAAAATTTAATCCTACATCTCCATTCATTGTATTATTATATAAATAGACATAACCTGCTACTCCACTAACTTCATAATTTGGGTCAATCCATTGGCTCATTACGGTATGATTATTGCCATTTTCCACATAATTACTTTCTAATGTAAGAGCAGTACCATATAATGATATGGAATAACATATTGAACTGCCTTTATCTAAATCTTGAGCAATTATTCTATTTCCTCTAATTGTAATATTATAATTTCCATATGGATTATCTGTTTCAACATTGTATGTTGTAGTATAAACCAAATTACCAACTGTTCCATATCCTAAAACTGTACTATTTTCTAATATACAATCATGTGATGAAGCAAAGACAACAGTACTTACACCGCTGTTGTTGAATGTTTTAAAATATGAATTTTTAATAGTAACATTATATGAATTTCTTATACTTGTTGAACCTATTCCAAAACCGAACCCACTATTACAATATGCAGTAATATTATCAAATGTTACGTCATGTGCGTTTTCAGTCATTACTTCGGTATTGTTAAAGATAATACCCGTAATATTACTTCCTGATCCTTCACTTATAACTTTAAAAGCATGTAACCCATTATCTCCTGTTTGATATGATGTTTGGAAATATGCATCATGGGTTGTAGATATTATATTTACTGCTTTATTGATATCAATTGAATATTCTTTTCCTATGAAGTTTCCCTGAAAATCTATGGTATCTCCATCATTAATATTATCATTGAATTTGTTATCTGTTAAATATTCATTAAAGTTATCAGTAGTTATTGTAATTATATTAGATTCCTTTTTATTTCTAAGAGAAGTAGGTGGAATACTTTTAACTACTTCTCTTATGAAAAATTTTGATTATTATTGTTTTGGTTTGCCGGAGTGATGATATATTCATAATTAGTTCCAAGACTATTATTTTCTCCTAAACTAATTTTTATTGCAGAATTGTCTGCATGAAGAACTTCTGTTAGTTCATCCCAGTCAACTGTAATAACCTCATTTGTTCGATTAACTGTATTGTTATTAATAATGTTATCACTTGAATTATATAGTCCAATACCTAAAACAGCATTACCTTGTAAGGTGATATTGTTATTTTTTATTTCAGTATCATCTGATTTGTATAATTCAATACCGTATGCAATGGTTGAATTTAAGTATATGTTATTGTTACTAACTTCATTAGTGTTTGTTAGGATGTCATCCACATAATCTGTAGTAGTTAATACAATTCCATAGGCGAATGATTCATTACTAGGAATATCTTCACCAGAATTATTACAATACCCTTTTATTGTATTGTTATATACTACTGAAAGATTTGTAGCATCTAACTGTATACCACAAATATAGTTCATACCGATTAAGTTAATATCATTATTCATTATATCCACATCTTCAACACCTTTACTTAAAGATATGGCGTATATATAATTAGAACCACTTGCATTAATAATATTATCGGTAACATCTACATTATATGAACCATTTCTAACCGTAACGGCTTCAAGAGTACTGTATTCATCATAAGTACTTGAATCATATTCTGTTGAATTAACAACAGTGATATTATTGTCTGATATCTCTATTGTATTTGAATTATCTACTATAATACCAGATACCATTAAATTACTAATCCATTCACCTGTGGTTTCATCATAACTCCAACCCATACTTTGTGGCAATGCATTGACAGTAATGTTGTTATTTGAAATTACAATTTCATCAGCAGATTCAACAACAATACCTTTGGTTTCTCCAGAGGTCGTGCTTGTAATTTCTATATTAGAATCACCGATATATATCCCTGAACATTGATCCATAACTGTAATTGCAATAGGTTTGGTATTATCATTAGTGATATTCAATTCAGTGATAAAACTATCTGTAGCTTCAACATATAATGCAATATTAGTTAAATTCGCACTGGCATCAACAGTTATATCAGTTCCATATATATGAATATTTTTACCATTATATGAGGTATCAAGAGTAGTATCTTGAGTAATTATGGAATCATAAGTGATTGTATTCTGTGTTTCTTGGACACCATCTTTTATATTTTCATCTATTTCATCGTTATTTTGAATCATATTTACTGTTGGTTCTACAGTTGGCGTAGTTTGACTTTCTGTTATAACATCCGAATTGTCAGATACCTCTGTTGCACAGATAGCTCCTACACTAATAAATAGAACTAAAGTAAATAATAAAATCTTTTTATTCATAACTTGTTCCTCCTATTTTATAAATCAATTTCTTTTTGATAATAAAGTTTAAAATGAATCTATCTTTGAAATTAATGAGGATTGGATTTGTATTGAATTATTGTAGTACTAGTTTATTAGTAGATCTATTAATGCATTATTTTTATCAATCCATGTATTATAGTATACTTTGTAAAATTTTGTGTTTGTTCAAGTGTACTTTATTATCATGTATATTTTTTATAATTTGATATATTAAATGTATGCTTTTATAGAGTTATATGCTTATTAATTTATACAATTTTATTGATTTAATTGAAGTATTATTCGTTATTATTTTTAGAATTGATTATTTTGCTTGTTTTGTATATTTTTTTATTAGGTTTTATATTTGGATTTGAAGGAAAAGATATGACTCCTTTTTCTAAGTTGGATTATATTAGGTTAAAATGAAATAGGAGGTAAATTATTAGGTAACCTTTATATTCATATAATATCCATCTATTTTTTTGCTAGTAACTTCTTTTTTGCCTGGTTTATTATTTGTTCGTGAAATTATTTTTATAATGAACTGATGTTGTAAAAGTGAGGTATGTTGGATCAAAAACGTGTTTTAAGTGGCTATGTTTTTTCATTATATGAAAATATAGCGAAGTGATGGGAGAAAATATTTAATGGCATATAAATTTAGCTATTATTAATAGTCCTTTTATGTGGGGGAGGATATGGTTATATGGTCGGATAAGTTAGAAAGGTTGCTCTCACCTTCTATCCTCATTTAACCTGGGCCAATATTGGTCTTTTTCTTGCCTAC
>MUZY01000046.1:225-1995 GCA_003266065.1 Methanosphaera sp. rholeuAM130 | reverse complement strand
ATGTTCCATCCAAAGAAGACATCAAAAGCTGATTGAAGAGGCACCTTCACCTATAATGACCGATGAATTAAGGGAGAAAATGGGTGCATCCGCCATTAAGGCAGCCCAAGCAGTTAACTATAACAGTGCAGGTACCGTTGAATTCATGTATTCAAATGGTGAATATTATTTCCTTGAGATGAATACAAGAATACAGGTGGAACATCCAATTACCGAAGTGATTACTGGTATAGATTTGGTAAAGGAACAGATAAAAATAGCTGCCGGAGAGGAATTGTCTATCAAACAGGAGGATATCGGTGTAACGGGTCATGCCATTGAATGCCGTATCAATGCCGAAGATCCTTTACATGACTTTGTTCCGACGCCGGGTAAGATTGTAGGATATCGTTCACCTGGAGGTATAGGTGTTAGGATGGACAGTGGAGTTTATACCGGTTATACCATTCCGTCAATATATGATTCAATGATTTCAAAGTTGATTACATGGGGCTCTGATAGGGACGAGGCCATAGCCAGAATGAAAAGGGCTTTATCGGAATTCATTATTGTGGGAATTCCAACGACAATTCCATTCCATAAGGCACTTATGAAAAATGACAACTTCAAGGAAGCCAATTTACATACAGGATTTATTGAGGAAAACAAGCAAGATTTAATAATGGAAATAGAAAAGGTTGTTGAAGAAGATAAGGAACATGAAAAAATAATGCAGGGCGCATTCCTTCCACCTAAAAAAGTTGCAGCTATAGCTACCAGTGTAAATGAATATATGAATAGAATCCGTGAAGATCAAAATCAGAAGTAATCTATTTTTATATCTCTTATTTTTTTTTATTTAAATGAAATATCATTTATAAAATTGATTTTCTTTATTTGTAGTTACTAATAATAAACTATGATTATTTTTTATCAAGGTTTGTAATGGAAAATTTATATTCTCATTCAAGTATGATGACTTTGATAGAAAATATTTTAACTTTTTTTAACATATAAAATAGGTAAGTATATATATTGTTGTAAAGTAATATATAATATAGTATTCCAATTCATAACTTCTTCCTAAAACTTTTATAGGTTTAGTAACAAACTTTTAAATATGGAGAAATTATCAATATTTGTGCCAAATAGTTTTTTGGCGGAATCAAAAGATTTAAAAGTTAGAACGTATAAAGTTGGATTAATCGGAAGATATGCTGCCTTATTCAGGGCAGATAATATTGTTATTTACAATGATAATTCAGATGGTGGCTCTCGTGAAGACGCTTCGTATATGAAGACAATTCTAGAGTATATGAATACGCCGCAATACTTGCGAAAGCAGGTATTTCCTATTTCAAACCAACTGAAGAATGTAGGAATACTTCCACCGCTTAGGACACCGCATCATCCATTGTCTGAGGATGTCAAAGTTGGCGACTATAGACAAGGATTGACTACCAAACGTGTTCGTAAGGGCACAATGGTCGATATAGGTGTTGGTCGACTTGCATTATGCAAGGAAAAGCTAAGCGTAAATAAAGTACTGAGTTTTCGTATAGAAAAATTTGGTAAAGAAATATTAATTGAACCTGATAAACCGGAAAATGTTTATTGGGGATATGAGACAATAACTAGTGACAGTAACCTCTCTGAAAGCATAACCATGATGAAGTCAAAACCTGATTTGGTTATTGGAACATCAAAATATGCTCCTACTATTAACTCTATTTTACCAGAGGTTCAATCCAGTATCAATCAAGCTCAACATGTTGCTATTTTATTTGGTGG
>MUZY01000046.1:0-208 GCA_003266065.1 Methanosphaera sp. rholeuAM130 | reverse complement strand
TTTGTAGTCAGGGTACTGAAACTGTAAGGACAGAAGAGGCAATAGCTAGTACTTTATCCATAATCAATGCGTTAAGAAACGAATAGTACTTTATTAAGTGACGTAAATAACACAATCAATATAATTTGTAAACAAAAGGAGAAAATAACATGACTAGACATCACCAACCAAGAAAAGGATCGGTTGCATTCAGTCCACGTAAAAGAGT
>MUZY01000084.1 GCA_003266065.1 Methanosphaera sp. rholeuAM130 | reverse complement strand
TAATATTTGCAGTACTGGCATACCTCTTTGTGGGATTGAATCCACTGCAGGCATCACATTCACTGCCGGTACTCTTCATATCAGGATTTACGGCGATATGTGCAATGCTGCTTCCGGGAATAAGCGGTTCATCGCTATTGTTGCTTTTGGGTCAGTATGAATACATGATTGAAGTGCTCCATAGAATTTCCATAGTGGAAATAATAGTATTCCTATTGGGTGCCGGATGCGGATTTATGATAATGAGCAGAATAATAAAGTATCTCCTGGAACATCATAAGCAATTAACGGTAGCCGCATTAATAGGTATAATGCTGGGTTCACTGCGTGTGCCGATGCAGAATATCGTAACTGGAAACGTATTTTCATTGGTGATATGTCTGGTAATACTGGTAATAGCAATGGTTATAGTATTGGCAATAGATACCTGGTTTAACTATGAAATAATATGAGATGACGACAAATGTCCGATTTGGGAAAACACTTTGACGACGAGGCGGAAGGATTCGACAACGCGATAAATAAAAACATTCCAAGATATGATGAAATGATTGAAGTACTTGTAAATGCCATACCGAACGACAAAAAAGATTTGAGGGTATTGGATTTGGGGTGCGGAACGGGAAACATCACATTAAAGCTTCTTGAAAGATTTCCGAAAGCACGTGTTACATGTCTTGACTTATCCAAGAACATGTTGGAATTGGCCAAAAAGAAGCTGTCCGATTACGATTCAATCGAATACGTATTGGGGGACTTTACGATAATAGACATAATCGATAACTACGATGCAGTAATTTCATCACTGGCACTGCATCATATAGCATCCGATGAGGCAAAACTGGAGATGTATCGACATATATACGATGCTTTGAATGATGGGGGAGTATTCTATAATGCCGACGTTACGCTGGCAAGCACGGAATATCATGAAAAAATGAATCAGTCAATATTCGATGAATTCATGGAAAACAACGGATACAGTCCTGAAGAGATTGAAAATCACAGGCTAAAAAGAAAGGCCAATGATTTGCCGATTACGTTGACAAAACATTTGAGATTTCTGGAAGAGGTGGGATTCAAAAATGTTGATGTAATCTGGAAGTATTATGCTACAGCAGTCTATGGTGCAATCAAATAATGAGAGGACTTATCAAAACTTTATCATTCCTTTACCTTTTTTGATTTTTTTTTAGTAAAAATATAAAAGTTACTCCATATAAAAATAGTAGTGTAATTATCTTTACAATATATTTCGAAATATGGTAATTACAACTATTGATTAGATTTTTTCAGTCGACAGTAATTTTATATTACTGTTGACTGGTTATATAGAACTATTTTTAACTTGAAAGAAAGAGCATTTTCAGTATTTTCTACTGTTTTTTCATATTCATTTCAATTTTTACCGGTCAACTATTTTTTCAAATCATGACAAAGAGTATATTACAGTGTAAATGCATCCCAATCGATTTTTCAAATCAGAGCTAGGATTAATTTTCATGGTTAAAATTCCTAAAAAAAGGTTTGGAGAGTAAGGGGGATTATTCTTCAAATATTAAGTTAATCATCCATTCCGGCTTAAATTCCATCAGATCGTCATATGACTGGCCGGTACCGATAAAGAGTATTGGCTTATGGATAACATGACCGATTGATAATGCGGCTCCACCTTTGGCATCCGCATCAGCTTTCGTGAGGATGATACCGTCAATGTCAATGACTTCGTTGAACTTGGTTGCCTGTTCGGTTGCATCGTTACCCATCAATGCGTCACCGACATACATTACAAAGTCCGGCTGTGATACCCTTTTAATCTTTTTCATCTCAT
>MUZY01000174.1 GCA_003266065.1 Methanosphaera sp. rholeuAM130 | reverse complement strand
ATGAATGGATCATCTGAGTTTTCTGATATTATTTCATCAATACTGTTAAGAAACTCCTTATATTCTACCTTATCTTTAACTTCTTGATAGCGTTCCTTGTAGTATTTTTCATCATCAGGATTCATTTGTTTTCCTCCTTTTGTTTTGCGTTCGACTTTCGGGTTTTATTATTAATGAATTAATAATCGTGACTGAGTAAAAAAGGTTATAAAATTATTTGTTGTGAATGAAACTTGAATTCGTTTCACGTGAAAATTCTTATAATTATATATATTATATGTTAAAATTTTTATGTTTAACTCTCTGTAAGTTTAATATAAATACCTTTTATGTTAGCTCATGCGAAGTATTATGTTCTAGAATTATTCATATGGATAATTTATATTATTATCTGTATTTATAATTACAGATTTAATTTATTAAAAATTTTATATAAATATATCATTACTGATGAACATAATTATGTAATAAATAATATATTAATATGTAATACTTATACTTTTTGGAAGTTGAAAAACTAAATTTCTGCAATGAAGGAGAGTAACAAAAATATTAGAACAGCCAAATATAACAAAATAATTCCTAGAAATTTATTACAAAAAAACCAATCACTTAGCACACTGAAATAATTGTAGCACAAACATCAGGCAACACTAAATGTAACACAAATTAATGGAAGTTTCAAGGACTTAAATAGTTATCATTATACTACTTTCCAACTTTCCATTATACTATACCAAATGTACAATAATCATCACGTATAATCAGTACAATCAACCCCATTATTCAATAACAAATAAACACAAAATACGTAAAAGCATAAATTAAAAAGAAAAAAAACATGTCCTTTACCAACTATCTTATTTTAAGAAAAATACACCCGGTATCCACCAGAATTTCCTTTTCAGAAATATTTATTTCCAGTACTCATCAATTATCCTTTCAAAGTCATCCAAACCAATCCTTCTCTTATATGGTACTGCATCGGTGGTCAGATTGTCATCGTTTGAAACGTAGTCATTTGGATAGCTCTCAAGGTTTTTTAGGAAGGTGTTCGTTCTGTCGAAGAGTTTGATTAGTTCGTCCCTGTTTGTAGGATATGCCATTTCCAATCGAGGCACATTCTTTTTTCTAAGCAAGTATAACAGGTACTTTGGGAAATTTCCGCGACCCA
>MUZY01000100.1 GCA_003266065.1 Methanosphaera sp. rholeuAM130 | reverse complement strand
CCAACCTCAACAACAACAACGCAAAATGGGATGGAGGAGCAATATACAACGACAATGATGGTATGGTTAACATAACAGAGTCCAACCTCACACACAACAACGCAACAACTGGAGGAGCAATATTCAACGGAGAGAGTAGTACGGTTAACATAACCGACTCCAACCTCACACACAACAAAGCAACAGACGGTAGTGGAGGAGCAATACGTAACTGGGGTAGTGTTTTTTGTACTGGTTCAACCTTTGAACTGAATACCCCGGAAAACTACATAATCAGCGAGGAAAACGGACAACAAAAAATCAAACTAGCCACCGATGACTACTTCATCACCACAAATAACGATACCGTTATCATTTATCTTGACGATGACAAAACAATAAACTACACCGGACCACTAAACGGATACAATGTAACTAAAGGCCACAAGATACGATTAAACGTAAACGGTACAAATACTGAAACATTCCGTGACAACACATTCATCCTATACGACAATAAAGTAACAAATTACACGCAACTAGTAGACGCCGTAAACAATGCTAAAGAATCCAATGAAGATAACTACTACATCTACCTATTCCCCGGTAACTACAACGCAACAGAGAATATGACATGGGCTGATGCAACCGGCAGCATCCGTAATCTAATCATAAACGGAAACAATATCACACTCGACGGTAATGAAAAACATCAATTCATGTATGTAAGCAGTGGCTATAATTTAACATTAAAAAATATTACATTAACAAATTACACGGCCGAATATGGAGGAGCAATAGACAACAATGGAAATGTAACAATAACCGATTCTACACTCACAAACAACATCGCATCCCATATGGGAGGAGCAATCAACAATAACGGTAACATGACACTAACGAACACCAACCTAAACAAAAACACCGTAACAGGACATATTGAAGGATGGGGAGGAGCAATACGCAACACCGGTACTCTAACCATAACCGACTCCAATCTTAACAACAATTTCGCATCATATTTAGGAGGAGCAATATACAACAGTGAGGGTACTATTAACATAAACCGTACCAACTTCTACTACAACATCGCAGACTATAGTACTGGTGGTGCAATATACAACAATGCTATTCTAAACATATGTGATTCCACATTCAATAAGAACAAAGCCTCAGACGGGGGTGGAGCAATACTTAATTGGGGAAATGTAATCATAACAAACTCCATATTCAACAACAGTCCGGAAACAATAAAGAATAATGCTAACTTAATACTTAACAACACCACCCTAAGCAACAACAGTGAAGCAATATCCAATAGCGGAACACTAAACATCACCCACAGTACACTAAACAACAACGAAGGAGCAATAAACAACAAGGGTACTATTAACATAAACCATACCAACCTAACACACAACACCGGCTTTTCTGGAGGAGCAATAACCAATAACGGAACACTAAACATCACCCACACCAACCTAACACACAACACCGCCTATTCTGGAGGAGCAATATACAACAGGATGGGCTGTACGATTAACATAACCCACTCCAACCTCAACTACAACAACGCAACATTAAGTGGAGGAGCAATATACAATAGCGGAACACTAAACATCAACCACTCAAACCTCACACACAACACTGCAAACACTACTGGTGGTGCAATACAAACTGTTAGGGATAATCTTTGGATTAATGATTCTGATTTTTATAAGAATAAGGCAACAACAGAACAAACAGATGCAATATACACAATAATCGTCGTTAATACTGTAAATATAACAATAGAAAACTCCACTTTCAGAGAAAATAACATGACAATCAACAAAAATAGAAGTGCACATTTAACCTTGAACATTACCAACAACACATTCACAAACACAACATTCAACATCAACAACTATAATGAAACCGGTAATATCAGTGTATTCATCGCAAAAAATAACTTGAATAGAAGTATTGGTCATCTGAAAGATCATATTAAACAAATATCCGTTGACATTACCGGAGAGAATGATTATTATGAGTACCATGATAGCAATAGGACATACCTTGTAGAGGATAATATAAGATTTAAGGAAAACACTACGATAAAAGTTACAGCAAACAATTCAAGTCCATTTATAGGCAATAACATAACAATCACAATCAACTTAACAGACACGGGCAATAATCCTTTATCAGGTAGAAACGTATCCCTTGTAATAAATGAAGAAAATCCAGTCAATCTGACAACAGATAACGGTATTGCAACAGCTAACATATCCTTTGACGTGGCACAAGAAAATACATTAACAGTAAGATTTGATGGTGAACTTGACTACAATGCAAGTAATGATACAATAACAGTAAATTCACAGAAACTGCCAACAAATATAACCGCGACACTAACCAACAACACGATAAGAAACACCACAATTAACGTGCTGGTAACCGATACACACAACAACAAAAAAGTAACAACCGGACAAATCGAGGTATACGACAACAACGACAAAAAAGTAGGAAACGCCACAGTAAACTCTACCGGCACAACCACCATCAACCTGGACGTAAAGACAAAAGACATAACCGAATTAAACGTCAAGTACATGGGAACAGATGACTATGTAAATAGCACTTACAAGATAAGTA
>MUZY01000143.1 GCA_003266065.1 Methanosphaera sp. rholeuAM130 | reverse complement strand
ACGTCGGTCATTTTTTCTACTCCTGCTGCCATTACGTGGTCGTAGTAACCTGATGCCACTGCCATTATTGCTTGTCTTAAAGCTAATCCACCGGATGCACATGCTGCTTCAACTCTTGTGGATGGTATTGGTGCTAGTCCTGAGTGTTCAGCAATTAATGCACTTATGTGTTCCTGTCCGACGAATAATCCTCCGGACATGTTTCCGATGTACATTGCATCCAAGTCTTCTCCATTCATATTGGCATCAGTTATCGCACCTACTCCTGCTTCTACTACCAAATCCCTAAAGGATTTGTCCCATAGTTCTCCGAATTTAGTTTGGAATGCTCCTACTATTGCAACGTCTCTCATTATTATTCCTCCTCTGATTTATTATCAATCCATTTTAATTTTTCCTTTGAATTTTGCATAAGTAGCATAATCTACATATGTAAGGTTTTTCTGAATTTCTTCGAGTGTTTTTGCCTTATGCTGTACTTCTTTGATTCTTTTATTTACTTTGATGGTAAATGCGTCACTACCTGCACCTGAACCGTAGGATACTACGAATATCTTATCGTCTGGTTCTGCTACATCTAAAACGGATGATAATCCAAGTGGTGTTGCTCCGGAGTAGGTATTTCCGATGTATGGTGTTAATAAACCTTGTTTGTATTGTTCTTCAGTAAAACCTAATTTTTTGGCAGCTCTTATGTAAAATTTACCGTTCGGTTGGTGGAATACCGCATAATCATAGTCTTTTGCCGTTGTTCCTGTTTCGTCCAGCATTCTTTTAGCTGCACCAAGTACGTGTTTAAAGTATGCCGGTTCTCCGGTAAATCTTCCTCCGTGTGATGGATATGATTGACCTTCTCTTCTGTAGAAGTCCGGTGTATCTGTCGTGAAACTGCATGTATGTTCAATATCGGCTACGGTGTTTTTTTCTCCGATAATGTATGCGGCTCCTCCTGCTGATGCGGTGTATTCAAGTGCATCTCCAGGTGCTCCCTGTGATGTATCGGCTCCAATTGCCAATCCGTATTCAATTGTTCCGGATTTAACTAAACCGTATGCTGCCTGTATTCCGGCAGTTCCTGCTTTACATGCAAATT
>MUZY01000180.1 GCA_003266065.1 Methanosphaera sp. rholeuAM130 | reverse complement strand
CGTTTACTATGAAATGGGAGTTTGTGAATGTGTAGCCCGGTGAGCTTGTTATTGTAACCCCATTTGTAATATCAATCGTTTTACCGTCAAAGTCATCTGCAAAGTTTAATGTTGAATATTGATTCATGTAATTACTTAATTGATCATAGTTGCTGTTTGTTATGTCAATTGAGCTATCTGATTTAATATTCTTTTCTTTTGCAGATGCTGTCTGCAGACTATTATCTGTACTTGTCTTATCATTAGTGTTTATAACCGTATCATCAATGTCATTGTCATATATAGGAGTATTATCGGTTAATTCAAGAGATGTAGCATCATCGGATACTTCCTGAGCATTGACCGCTGATATTCCTATTAACATGATAATACATGTAATAAACAGTATTGTTTTTTTGGCATTTGTCATCATAAAATCACGTTTTTAATTTCTGAGTGATTAGGAAATAGTTAATTTTACAATATAATATCGAATAAGCTGAACCTTTTTTATTGATTTTGTCATTACTTGAATAGTTAAGTAATTACTTAGTTAGTATATTCAAATTATTTTAATTTAATTAAATAAAATTAAATTATTTCCTATATAATATATTGTTTTTTGAAATATAAATATGTTAAAAAAAATATAAAAAGTACAATTCTATCACAAATTACAATAATCATATCATTTATTTTAATATACTCAACTGTATAATACAAAGAATTCAAAAATGATGAGATTAAATGAAAAAAATAATCATTTATATCGTGATATCCATGTAGAATATCATACATTTAACGAAAAGGGATGGTTAAAAATAATCCCAATCAGTACTTAAAAAAGGGAAAAAATTAGAAAATAAAGGTAGACAAGTATTGGCTCGATAAAATCAGAGAAACTAAATTACAACAACACACATATATCCGAAGTCCATGTTGGTTGCTTCTTCAAGCGTTACCTTGACAATCTGCTCATCGGGATAGCTTAACTTTTCACATATCGTAATCGGCACATCCGGGCTGTATCCATGCTCTATCAAATACTCGGCAAGTTCACTGATATGCCTGTTGGGCAGTATTATATTTGCCTTTGACAAATCAATCCTCTCAAGAAGATCATCTGTCGGTGCCTTTCCACCATGTATCGTTATAAGGTTTGCTGTATCCCATGGTATCTGTAACTTTGCCGCTGCCAGCTGTACTGAACTTATGCCGGGAACAACGTTTAACTTGGTATTGGGGGAGATTCTTTGAACCGTCTTGAGCATACCGGAAAACCCGGGATCGCCCGTGGATAAAATTGTCACGATTTTACCACCATTCAAATAATCAACTGCTGTCTTAACGGTTTGTGGTATGTCCCTTGGCTGGAGTACCACCATCTCGGCGTTAACGTAGTCAAATAATTCAAGTGACCTCTGGCTACCGACGAGCACGTCTGATTTTTCAATAAGTTCTACAGTACCCAATGTCAAATACTCCTTGGCACCGGGTCCTATACCCACTATATTCATTCTATTGGAAAACATTTTATTATCAACCCTAATTCATTGAAGAATATCCATATAGGATATCATCACTACAATCGACAATATCATATAAAGAAATTACTCTTATTATATATTATATCTATCATCCGATACATTTTAAGATTATTATTGTGGTTAAGTCAGATTGTCACATTTGATTATGAAAAAAATATTTGTAAAAAAAGCTAAAAAAATGGGGATTATAGTAATGACCTGATTGCAGGTGCAAATCCGTAGAGTACCAGTATAATCAGTACCGCGAGGAAGATTTGGCTAATCCATGTGGCTATCCTTTCGGCCTTCTCATCAGACAATTCATGACTGTGGATAAAATTCAGGAGGTCATTGAACCTTCTGCTAATCCAACAGCGAATGCTTCTAGGCAATAATCTTGTATAGCCGTTTAATGAATTGTTGAAGTCCGTCCTTCTGTCCGGCCTTATCTTAACCTTCAATATTTCCTCAAGTATCAATCCACCATCCAATGGCTTCATAGGAAGCAGGTTAAATGTTCCGACTGCAAAGTTCAGGAAGAATATGTAATAGAATATCTCATTTATCGTCGGCAAAATCATTGGAATTATCTCGCCATATTTATCCTTTGCCGAATCGGATACAACCTGATGCTGGCTTGACCTTATACCCATATACGAGAGTGAATCATTGTTGGGATTTGCCCTTGTCGTAATCAGATAGTCACCCCTGTCAGTCGAAATGTTCAACCTGTCACCGATATGGGTCGTGTTTAGATATGCGGTGTAGGCGGAGTAATTGCTTACGCTGACGGAGTTAATCTTAGAAATCACCATGCCCTGCTCCAATACTCCATCGGAGGGACTTCCCGGGACAACACTGGTAATTTCCATTCCATCACTTGTATATAAATTCTCTGATGCCATGAATCCACCGATACCGGCAGTAATTACCAGTGCTATTAGACATAATCCTATGTTGAACATCGGCCCGGCAAAGTAGATTCTGATTCTGCCGAAAGCGTTCAATTTTTTTATTTCATCCTCATTTGGTTCCACGAATGCTCCCGGAATTACAAGTGCCAAGAGAAGTCCTACAGAATCAATGGATACGCCTTCAGCCCTTGCAAGTACGCCATGACCTCCTTCATGTATCACCAGTACCGTTGCAAGTGCAACAAATCCAGTAAAGAAGGGTACGTATATGGGTGAACCCGGCACGTCAACGCCCGGAAGTATCAGCGATACCGTCGGCGTCTCAAACATCAGCTGTAATGAGATGATAAGTGAAATTACCATTACCGCCATGAAAAACAATCCCAATGGAATTGACATGTTCATCAAGGCCTGCCAGAATCTTGGGGATATTGACGCTATTTTACTTATCAATTGTTCCAATTTATCAGTTTTAAGCATTAATACAATACCGTTTATCGTTATATTATATTTACCCTTTAAAAGAAATGCCAAAACCCATACAACAACAAAGCCTATTGCATAATACCATAAAACGTTCATTATAATCACTTCAAAAAAAAAGAAAGATAAATTATTGTATGTAAAATACAATACTTATATTCAAATCCACATGTTTAAGCCATCTGTCTTTCGATTGTGCTTGTGTTGGCCTCCGTCAACTCGTCGATTTCTGCTTCAATCAATTTGCCCTCATCGGAGCATATTACAAGTCTATCTGTGCCGACAACGCCTATCTTTGCATATGCCACATTGCTATCCTTAATCATTGACACTACTTCATCAACCTTATCCTCTTTAACGGTTATTATGAATCTGCTGTATGACTCTGAGAATAACTTTTCATCATCGGTCAACTCTTTTGTTGACGGTACTTCACTTAGGCATATTTTTGCACCCAATTCAGATTTGATAGCCATAAGTGCCAGTGCAACTGCAAGTCCACCCTTGGACAGGTCATGTACGGATGTGATGGAATCATTTTTCTCCCGGATTAATTTTTCAATCAATGTGGATACGGCGTAGTTTTCATCCAATCTAAGACATGGCGGATATCCCTGTACCAAGTCATATAACTCTTTGTAGTACTGTGACCCGTTAAGTTCAGGGTAGGTGTTACCTAATAAAAGTACAATATCCCCCTCCTCTTTGAAGGTCATCGTCTTTATATGCTGGTTGTCGACCAGTCCAACGCATCCTACTATCGGTGACGGATTTACCGTTACACCCTCGGTTTCATTGTAGAAGCTAACGTTTCCGCTTATGAATGCCACGTTGAACTTGCGTGCAACCTCACTCATACCACTTACTGATTCCTTGAATTGCCAGAATACCTCCGGCTTTTCAGGGTTTCCGAAGTTAAGACAGTCAACCAATGCTACTGGTCTTGCACCCATACTTATTGCATTGTTTATTGATTCAAGCACTGCACTTGCCGCTCCATTATACGGATCCAATAGTACATGAGTACTGTTGCAGTCGGTACCTATGGTAAATGACGTGTCCTCGTCCACCTTGATAACTGCGGCGTCATCACCCGGTTTTACTACAGTGTGAAGCTGTACCTCATGGTCATATTGGCTGTATACCCATTCTTTGCTTGTGATGTTTTCCGATGCAAGAAGCTTAAGCAGTGCCTCCTGTGGATTTACATCATCCAGTTTAACATCCTTTATTACTTTCTTGATAGGCCTTGCCTTTCTTTCGATTATCGGTGCATCTGTAAAGAGTATGTTTGGTGCATGACAGATTTCCTCTCCGTTATGCCTGACTATAAACTCTCTCTTGTCTATTATTTCACCGATTACCGCATGGGACAGGTCATGCTTGTCACATATTTCATATGCCTTTTCAACGTCATCCCTGCTTATTGCAAATACCATCCTTTCCTGGGACTCTGATAGCATTATCTCATATGGAGTCATGCCCTCTTCCCTTAGCGGTATCTTTTCAAGGTCTATGCATGAACCGTTACCGCCCTTATCTGCCATTTCTGATAGACAGCAGGTTAATCCTCCACCTCCCAGGTCCTTTACCCCATGGATGTCAAGGGTATCCAGGAGTTCATATGTTGCCTCCATTACACGTTTTTTGGTAAATGGATCTGCTACCTG
>MUZY01000007.1 GCA_003266065.1 Methanosphaera sp. rholeuAM130 | reverse complement strand
GTCATGTACTGCAGTTCGGCAATGTCATTATATATCTTAAATCCTTTTGTTATAGTGTACTTGTATGTTACCTCTACCTTTGCATTGTTTGTCTTCTGTGTTTTTGCCTCGTCGGTGTAGAGCCAGACCTTCATTTTTACGTCGGTAGTGTTTCGTTCTATATCCAGTTTATGATAGTATCCGGGAGTCTGTACGGAAATGTTTCTTACCGATTGGTTACCCGTTATTGGAATATCCCTAAATACCCCATTTACGCTTCCTTCAATATCATAAACAATTTTTTCAGTGATGACAGTTGATCCGTCCTTTTCCACCGTTATGTCCTTGATTACCGATGGAACGGTATAGTCCCCATCCTTGGCGAAGGTTATCGGTACGCTCAACATCATCAGAATCATAAATATTATTGCCAGCTTCTTGGCATTCATATTTTATTCCTCCTTATAATCTATTCTTAAGTTTCATTAATCATACATGCTTACTTTCACTGTTCAATCATTAGCTGAGCATTTTCTGTGCTTTTGAAATACTCCCTCGGGAATGTGAGATACTGCTCGAATGACGTGTATGCCGGAATGTCGGTCAGCTTGGTAGTCAATGTATCCTGTGTTGTCCACTGGCTTGAGAGAACATAATCCTCTGGATTGTTGGTACAGTTTACATTATCCTTGCCGTTTGCAACGTGTATGTTGGTTTCAAGATAGTCCACGCCGGTATCCCACTTGTTTGCCCACATATAGTAATCCAACTTGGCACAATCGTCATATACTGTTAATGCCTTATTGAACGTGTAGACGTACTTTACAAGAACTTGCCTGTTTTCTACCTGCTTGCTTCTGGCCTCATCCTCATAAAACCATACAGTCATCTGCGTTGATGAAGCGTTTTCTATTAGAACTTCACTGTAGCAGTCGGGCGTTTCGATTGATATGTCGGTTATGATTGATTTTCCTTTAATGGTATTTCCCTTTTGATTCCGGGAATGAATCCTTCTATCTCATATACGATTTCTTCAGTAACCAGCAGTGAACCGTCATCATTTACTGTCATGTCCAGCTTTACGGATGAAATGAAGTAATTACCATCCGATGCCGATGCGGCCGGCAGCCACAAAAACAGTATTATGAAAATTATTATTAACAACTTTTCAGTATTCATAATACACCCCATGATTCATGACGGATTAATATTTAATATGGTTACATGTAGTTAATATAATTTCCAATTATTTAATGTGAATCTTTCAATGGCCGGTTGTAAGCATTGTTCACAATGGCAATAGTTGAACTGTTATTGTGAATCTGTTGATATGGATTATGAGAAGCGAAAACAGTTTGCATGGAGGAATAATTGCCGAATATCCCAACATATAATGGAAACAGGACATGCAGACATATACGATAGGCCACCAATTGTGCTTCAATAATTTATGATTGAATAAAAAAGGTTTCCATAATATCCATTATTATTCATAACAATGGTAAATTTATTAAAAATTATTCAATATTTTATCAGATATATGATAATATATAGAATAGTAATAATAAAATAATTATCAAAAAGTATTACTCCAATTGGAATCGGGTAATGATAAGAGGTGAACAGCAAAAATATTATGGAAACAAAAAAAGGTAATCGTAAAATGCACTTTTCACTTGAAAAACTTGAGAATGAAAGAAAAGATATTCATGAAGAATTCAATAAATTAGATAATAGAACCAATGCATTTTTAGCTGTTAGTTTAGGAATATACTCATTGGAAATTACATTACTGGTAAACACGATAAAAGTCGTTTTTGAAAAAAATCTGTTAGAAAAAAATATTTTCATAATTACTGTCATAGCATTCATCACAATAGCAGTCATAATCGTTAGCCTATCCAGTGTGATAAATTTTAGAAAATCAATTGCAACATCCGAAAACAGATGTTCAAATAGGAATAATCTCAATGAATTTATAAAGGGAATATCAAAATAGACAAATTACTTAAACAATATTTAGTTATGTATGAAGATAACATATCAGCAAATGAAGAAAAATTAAATTCAAAGAAAAAATATATAACCGATGGTTTAAATAACATACTCATGAGTATTATATTAATTATTCTGTTAATGATACCATTATTTATGTAATTAATCAAATGGTGATAATATGACTGAAAAAGAGAAAACAGCAAGACAAATACTTATTGACGGGGATATAGACGGTATTCCAATCGACATGGAAGACATTAAAAACAGCCCCGTAAATGATAAGGGATATATCGATGTTGACTTAACACAAGAATTAGGACTAACCGACAACATATATATCTTAATAGGTATAGACCTTAGATGGTTGAAACGATTCAATCCTAAAAACCATATGATATTCTAAAAAAAATGTCATAATAGCACATAAACCACAATTATGAATATGGATGCCGTATACTTCAACCTACAGTAATATCCATTCAGATGACTACAACCGTTTGTATTATGCTAAAAAGGTTAACCGTTAATCAAATAATGATTATGTGTTTTCAAGAAGGATTAGTTTACATACCACCCCAATATGGTCATTTAGAAATCTCAAATAAGAAATTATACTCCAGTTCTTCATTTTCCAAAATATCCTCAATGTAGACTGTAATGAACCAAACTTATTGAATTAATCATAAATTCAAAACATCCAAACATTGACCTTTACAGGAAGATTGAAAAGATATCGTTATCTCCAGTTCATATGAAAAAAGTAAATAATAATTAACATATAAATATTATTATACAAAATCTATTTAACTTTTAATATAATGGAGGAAAAAAATCTATGAACAATATCAGAAAGTTCATCTTACTGGGCATATTGTTAGTAATATCCATAGGTGCTGTAAGTGCATCGGACATATCCGACGACTGCCAACAAACAGCAGCCCAGTTAGATAATCAAGATAGTACAATCGAAAGCAATCCGATCGTCGGCCAAAGCGTTCATATCGAGAATGCGGACAAGAATCTTAAGGAAGCTTCCAACAAGGAGATAATTGTCAGCCAGAAGCGTGGAGACGATATCAGCGGTTCGGGTACAAGCGATAAACCCTACAAGACAATCAATAAGGCCATCAATTCCGCTTCAAGCAATGATAAAATCATCATATCCGATGATAAGTATACTCTGACAGCAATTGATGAGGGAAAGGTAATATACAACAATATTACGATAACGTCAAACGGCAAAACCATTCTTACAAACGTAAATAATGTCGCAGGCGACAAGCATATTTTCCAAATAGGAAGCGGTTTCACAGTTTTATTCTCAAATTTAATCTTTGAGAACGTGAAGGATAAGTCCATAATCACAAATCATGGAAGCGTGACAATTAAAAACTGTACATTCAAGAATTCAAAGGTATCACTGAATACCGACGAATACAAGGCAATCGTCAACAACTACCAGAAAATGACTGTGGATGGCTGCAGNNNAACACTAACTTTACCGGAAACACCGCATCTAAAAACGGTGGAGCTATCTACAATGAACTAAACAACATCACAATCACCAACTGCATATTAAACAACAACGAAGCCAAAAAAAGTTTACAGAACACCCAACCGGTCGGCGGGGCAATATACAACAATGGAAATCTGGCAATAAGAAACTCCACACTGTCAAACAATGAGGCAAGTACCGGTGGAGCAGTATACAACAACAAACAGTTGAATGCTATAAACAGCACATTCAGGCAAAACAATGCCGACTGTGCCGGTGCAATCATTAACCTGCAGAGGGCAACGATTAACGGCTGCGAATTCAACAACAACTACGCTGAAGGACATGGTATTGTAATATTGAACATCGCTAACTACAACAATCAAAAAAATCAGCCGCAACTTGCATTATCCAACAGTCTGATTACAAACAACAATTATATTGAAGACTCAATGATAGCAAACAGCTACCTTGCCACCATAACAGACTGTCTGATAACAAACAACAGCTGTGGGGAAGGGATGATATTCAACAATGCAACGTTAAAAATTACAGGTACAAAGACCTACAACAATGAAGTGCTCGGCTGGGGTGGAATAATACAGAACGAGGGAAACCTGACGGCCACCAATAACCTTTTCATGAATACTACAGGTGCATTCAACGGCGGCGTAATCTGCATATACCACGGTGATACTTCCATCATCTCAACCAATGTCTTCGACTCCAACGAGGCAAACGAATTTGACGGAATGGGCGGATGCATATCAGTAAAAGACTCAAAGAATACCACCATAAGGTTAAACACTTTCAAAAACAACAGAGCATTTGAAGGCGGAGCAATATACTCAGATACAACATCAATCGACATATGCTACAATAAGTTCATCAACAATCGTGCAGAATATGTTGGATCTGCCATCAGCAATTATGGGGACAACTTCAAGATCAGATACAACAACTTCACGGCCAACGTCGTATCCAACGACGGTACAAATCTCAACAACTATGGAAGCAAGGTAACCGTCACAGGAAACGTAAACTACAATGGAAAAAAATATCCGTCAACGGTGGAAAACGTTGGAGATAAGGGGCAAATAATCTATAACAGATTTGAGGATACGATTAAAGCCGTGACCACGACCACAACTGTATCCGCACTTAGCGGTGTTGTAGGAGACAGGATAACATTGACGGCTACTGTAAAGGACAATACCGGTACGGCAGTTGAGGGCGGTCGCGTAATCTTCAAATTGAATGGAGTTACCCTTAAGGATAACGGCAAACTGTCCGGTTCAAGCAATCCGTTAAAGGTCTACGTGTCCAATGGAATAGCCACTACTACAATCATTGCTGATTTGAGCATGAAAAGCATCAGCCAAATCTCGGCAAGCTACATCGGAACGACGTTATATGAAAAGTCCAACAGCAACACGGCTAAAGCACAGATTAAACTTAGAAGTGCTAGAATAGTTGTTACCAGCAACGTCAAGACAATAAAGCAGGGTCAGACATTGACGATTACGGCCACCGTTTATGATACGACAAACGGAAAGGACAGCACCAATCTTGTAAAATACTCAGATGAGTTTGTCTACTTCAAGGTAAACGGCATCACGCTCAAGGACTCAAAGGGCAATATGCTCAAGGCAAAAATTGTAAATGGGGTTGCAACGGTAAACTACACTGTACCGCTGGGACTTTCAGGAGTAACCGACGGAAAGACCATGACGCCTAAAAACCATACGATACTTGCGGGTTTCTACAACAAAAACTACAACGAAGACATCAGAAACACGTCGTACTTCCAGGTTGAAAGATCAAACATCACGATAGCAATAGCAAACGCAACGGTAAACAACAAGACGCATACTTTATCGTTAACTGCAACAATCAGGGATTATCTGGGTAACATCGTAGCCGGACCAAACAAGTGCGTTATCAAAATCAACGGTGTAAGCCTTAAAAACGGTACCGAAGCAATGTACTACTACTCTACAAACGGAGTGCTGAAGATTAACAACATCAAGATACCTGCATACAACAAATACACGTCAATAGAAATAGTAACGCAGGACAGGCTTGCATACAAAAATCAGAGAAATACGACCAGCACAATAAGAGTGGTAAATTAACCCCCCATACTCTCATCTTTTTTTGATGGAATAATGATGAGATTGTACTCTTTATTATCAAGAAACCCTGCAAATTTTAAAGTTAAAAAATGCAATGTTAAATCAGGTTATACTAAAAGATTCAAATATCACTTTAACAACTTCTTTGATATCACTTTCATAAATATTTGCATAATAATCAAGTTCTAAATCCTGAAATTCCTTTTCGATATTGTTATATTTTAAATCATTCTCTTCTGCTGTAATATTATTGTTTATTAATTTAAGTTTATTGTCTAAAAATCTCTTAAGTACTTGTAATATTAAAGTAGAGTTTTCAATATATTTCTCCATTTTATCAAACTTAAAATCACTTAACATATGAATCAGTAATATATAACAGAATTATTTCATGTATCTCTGTAGAAATATTCCTAAATAAATAATTTAACATAGAATTGATATCTGAAAATATTTAAAATATTTCCTCTTTATAATTAATATGCTTAAATATTAAATAATATGTCAATTAGAAATATTCTTAATGTCAAAAAAAATTAATGGATGGAATTGATAGTTATGAATGACAGGAGAAACTTTGAATCTGATGCCGATAAATGCTTAAACGAAATAATCCATGATTTACGCTATGATAGATATTTTTATGAGTGTGATATTACTATGGAATATTCCCTGTTTGAAAGCAGTGTGAAGGATTACTGTGATAAGTATATTGTAATGTATCTGGAAAATAATGATAACGAAGAGGCATTCAGGTGTCTGGTTAAGCTTTCTGAAACAATCATCGACGTTGAGGATGACATGAGTGATGAGGATTATTTCAGACCAAGTGAATTAATCACATACTATTTTGCCAGGATTATCTCATTATCCAATGGATCCTTGAAAAATAGAATTCATAACTGGATGTATAAATTGGTAGAAAAATATGAAGGCATATCATACCTGGTAGATAATTACTTTAAGGTATTTCTTGAGGGAGATATGATCTATCATGCTGATGAATATTATACGAATTACGATGATTATGATGAAGTATTGTCCTACTATAAAAGTTAAATAAGAGAATAATATGCAACATAT
This sequence comes from Methanosphaera sp. rholeuAM130, assembly GCA_003266065.1. GTDB lineage: Archaea > Methanobacteriota > Methanobacteria > Methanobacteriales > Methanobacteriaceae > Methanosphaera. Next base: position 11,899 of record MUZY01000007.1, on the reverse strand, counting down.
AAGGATGGAAGATTAATGTTTTCTTGGTCGTACTTATTTAGTGACAATGCACTTAACCGTGGAAAAGCATACTATGACAGGGTTCATGATGTTAAGCGTGTTGGTAACAAAATCTTCGCATTTGTTGAAGGCTCTAGCAGTTATTCTGTATGTATAACATTGAAAAATGATTCTGTTAAATCTGTTGAATGCAACTGTTTTAATGATTCCAAATGCAAGCATGAAGTTGCACTTCTTCATTATATTGAGGAACATGAGTATCTGTTATCAGATAATCGGGATGATAAAATAGTTAATGATATTTATTCAATGGATAAAGATTGCCTTCAGCGTGTTTTAATAAGATTATTGGAGGATAATGAATATAATGATAGAATTACTGATATAATCAATGAAGAGAAAAGCGATAAAGAAAAAATATTTAACAAGCTCAAATCCATCATGGCTAATATGGATTATGATGATTATATGATTATATCACCTATCATGGAATTCATTGACTATGATATTAATATACTTATAGAAAATGGTGACTATGACTGTGCAACCAGTCTATTAAATATTATCGTTGAAGAATACCTGTTTGGGCATATTAGAATTAATTATAATAGTGAAGATATGTTAACCGATAAATATCTTCATTATTCAGAAATTCTATTGGATAATGATGAAGTAAGTGGCGAAAATAAAGATAAAATGGCGGAGTATGTTGATAGGATATATTATCCATAGGGAATATTATAGTGTATATGTGATTGTTATGAGTGATTGGGAAGAGTTATTTGACTGGCAGATACTTGAGAGAGGATATGACTACTACTGTATGGATAATATCGAAAGCATTTATAGAATGGAAGATACTGTCTATGCAGTGGTAAGTGGTACATATGATTATAATGTTGAAGTAACATTGGATGATGAGGATAATGTGATAAATACTTATTGTGACTGTCCATATGGATATAACTGTAAACATGCAGCCTGTGTATGCTATCACCTGGAGGATGAATATGTGAAAAATATCAGCACATCCTCTCAAAGCATATTATTTGATGATGTTTTAACGGGTGATGAGTTTGAAAAATACCTGGAAGAGGAACTGTCACAGTATGAATTCAAAGAATTGAAATCATTCATCATAGAGCTGATACATGATGATGATAACATTTATCGCAAACTGATTCATAAGAAAGATAATCTATCTGATAACGACTTAACAATATTCAAGAAGAGATTAAACGGATTATTAAATAGAACTGTTCAAATAGAGGATAATTATGAATTTACATATGATTTGATGCTGTTTATAGATGAAGATATTGAAATGATTACAGATGATGAATATGTACTTGAGCTATTATCATCAATATTCTTAAAAATGGCTAGTATAGAATATGTTAAAGATGAAAAGTACTTTAATGATATCCTCCATAAGTTGGAAGAAAAAACGGATATAATCCTAAAAAATAATAATGAATTTACTGAAAGGATAGAAGAAACATTTAAGAATATAGCAATAAACTATCCTAACACGGCATTTATTGACACCTTTAGAATATTATTTGACAAATACATCACAACTGTGGATATGGAACTTGAAATTAATCTGCTTGAGGAAGAATTAAACAGATGCGATAAATACCAGAAGTATGATAAATTAAAAGAGATTATCAAACACCTGGATAAAACTGATTATCCGATAAGTACAATTATTGGATTTATAGAAAAGCATGACGATATAAACGGTTATTGGAAGATACTGTCAGAATATTATTCTAAGGATAATAGAATAGATGATGCTGAAACATTATTGCGAAAGAATTGTAAAGATAATAAATATGATGATAACTCAATAATAGCACTCGAATTACTGAAGGAAATATATCTAAATGCAGATGATAACCGCTATGCTGATTGTATTGAGGAATTGATTTTCAATTATGATCATTTCTCCAATCAGAATATGACTTTACTGAGAAATTACTATAAAGACAACTGGCCAGGTAAACGACAAGAAATCATTACTCATTACGATAAAGATTATAATAAGAATAACTTAATGGATTTTTTATTATATCTGGAGGAATATGACTCTTTCAGGAACATGGTATTTACCAATGTAAATATCTACAAGTTACATCGATATAAAAAGATCTTAATGAAAAACTATCCTAATGAATTGCTTGATGCATATGAAAGGATAGTATGGGATATGCTAAAAGAAGCCAGATTAAAGAATTATCTGGATGCATGTGATATATTTAAGGAAATGAAAAAAGTACCCGGCAGTGAAGATAGAGTTGAAAAATTAATTAACCGTTTAATAGAAACTTATCCCAGACGTGGAAGAATGATGATTGAATTTGAAAAGATATTATAATATTTTAACTTTATTTTTATAGTTGAAAGAATTTAACCCCCTCATTCTGTTTATATTAATCCATTATGACCCCAATAGTTTAAATAATGTTTCTTAAATAGATAATATAATTAAAAATTATTATATATTTTTGATAATAAAAGTATAAATAATAATACATATATAGTTATATTATGAACAAATAAATATTTTAAAATGGAAGTAGGAGGATAGAATCCTTTGATATTTGAACCGTGAAAAGAAATGTAGAATCAAAACATGAAAGTATTAATAATAAAAACAGTATAACTAATAACAATATCAAGAAGGTGTTAAATAATGAGTATGACCCTAACAAATAATATCCATGACTTTGACAAAATGGATTATTGTCTAAACCTAATTGAAACTCCATTCAACAACGGTTATAATGAAAAAAATATCGATTACACAATAATCAATAATTTCAACCTAAACATCAGCAACTTCAGAAAATACTACCCCGAAATCAGAGAAAATACTACGAAAAAACAAATCATGTCATGAAGACATATATTCTGACTTCGTAGAAATACGGTCAATGTCAAACTACTTATATGATCACATTGAAGAGATAATGAAAGAAAACGATATAAAAAGTATTGAAAACAATTCAAAAGACATATTCGAATCACTAAAATTTATCTCAACAACTCTTCTGGATTTCCACAACATATTAAATGTAAAAACCAAACTAATCAATAACAAAATAACAAAAGAGGAATATAATAAAAAATACCATGAATACAGATTAAAATTCAGAAAAACACGCGAAAAATTCTACAGGTTAATTCACGATAAAAATAAAGATAAAATCAGCAAAAAAGATAAAGAGATTATAAAGAAAATCTGGAGCATGGAGTTAGTATATGAAAAATACCTGTTTAGACACCAATACCATTATTGCATACCTTTTCATATCAGAACCTCAACATAGTATTATTAAAAAATATCTTGATAAACATCCCACTTCCAAGTATTACTTTACAGAACACATACTGGAAGAGTCAGAGGATATATTTGATTATAAACAAAACATTATTAGAAGTATCTTGCGGATTTTACAGATTTTTTAATTGAATATCATAATAGAGTTATTTCCAGTGATATCATAAATAAATATATACAAAATCGAGTAAATATCACCATAAATGAAGGAATAAATGATTTAACTATCAAAAAGATATTATTTGCGTACTGGCAATTATCAATAGAAGGCTATGTGGAAGGTCTTCAAGCTTGTCGTATATTTGATAAATACATTATCAATTTATTGGATATTATTCATTATAATAAAGATATTTTTTAAAACTATCTAAGTAATTACCGTACCTACGGTAATATATCAAGTAATCTAATCAGAACATATCCCCAAGACAGGACAATTCTCACTGCAATAATGACTGTATGGAGTTATGATTCTTTTATCGAATACATTAATGATTTAGAAAATATTACTTCATACCGTTCCGGTGAAGTTTTAGTAATTGTAGGCATAAATTATGATAGGGTGAATTATGTTCATTTTAATGATTTGAAAATGGGTATGGTTGTGAATAGTAATAATAGTATGAAATATGATTATTATTTTAAAACATCATCGAATATACCGGAAATAGCAAGAATATCCTTAAATCTTATAAAACCCAACATTGGAGTAAATTATTATTCAGAATTATTGAATTTAAATAATAATTATAATCTACGATTAAAAATTAATAATCAGACAAACACTGTAAAATATTATGTTGTTAATTTGGCTAATGAATATCTATTAATGGATATGAATACTGGAATAATTCAGAATATTCTAATTATTGATGGTTTCAATTGTAACGGTGCAATATCTATTCCGTTATTAGAAAATGATACCCGTAATAATGATTCTGGAAACATTAAAAGTGGAGGAAATATTTGTTTTGAACAAGAATGCAATGATATATTGCAAAATAATGCCGTATTTTTATTTAATTGTAGTACTGATGATGGTTGGGCTATTTTAGAATCTGGTGGTGGTTCATTTATAGCATCATATGGTGTAGCACTTGCATTAGGCATTGCAACATTACCTGTATCTGCACCAGTAGTTGCTACAATAGCAGTTGCATCTATAATAGTGGGAGTTGCCTTAATGGCTGATTCACATGGAATATTAAGTGGGCAAGCAACTGATGAAGATTGGAATAAGTTTTACACTGATTTATTAATGGTACCGATAGGTTTAGGGTTATCTAAAGGAATATCAATAGCTGGAAATGCATTATTCAAACAAATGACAGGAAAAACAATATCCATTGCAGCGTTAGAAACTACTCATGAAATCAAAGGTTTTTTATATGCTATGAATAATGTTGTTTCAGAAAATATTAATTATGCAAGAGACTTAATTATTTCAAAACCTGTTGAAGACTTTGTAAATAATATTAGAGGTGTGTTAAATGTTTAATAATGTGATGATTGGAATTTTATTGAATACACTTGTTGTTTTGATAATATTCTTTATCTTCCACCATTTTCTTAGGATATATATGGAAAAATCGGGAAACTTCTATTATGATAAGCCACTTCAATTTGCATCAGATAACGAGAAAAAACAAAATAAAGTAAAAGAGGGATGTGTTAAATGTTTAAATGATAATGGATATTTTTTAATATATTCACTGATTCCCCTTTTCATTATTTTTATGGTTTATCCGATAATCAAAGTAGTACATAACGATATTATTACATTGTCTTTAATTATAAGTGTGATTATTTATTATCTTAACATCATATTACTCTATATTAAGTACAAGTTTGATGATACTTCCGATAAATTGGGAAGTGACTTTAATAATATATACAGTTATTATTCCTTAGCATTGTATTTAAATATCTTTTTAACCGTAGCACTGGTATTTTATATACAGATTCTATTACGATACTACTCTATTGCTTTATTAGTAATATTTATATTACTATTGATGAATTTAAGCTTATTGTATGTTATTGATGGGATTGATCAAAGATATAACTTAAGATTGTTAAGACAGGATAATATAAATAACTTATTTATAATGGAATTCATATTTTTAATAGCTATTTCTGTTTTAACATGGCTAATAATTAAGTAAAATGATAATCATTTGCTAATCATTGCTAACCATAGATGTAAATAAACTTAATGATAAAAAATAAATAGCATCTTAGTTTATATGGAATATCCCAAATGAATTTTTTTAACAAAATAATAGTGAATGATAGGATGTATATCTTTGAATATATGTTTCATAATCATAGGTTATTACTATTATTCACTAAATTACACTATTATTACTCCATAGACTTCTTTGACCAGAAATATGACCTCAATGTATTGGATAAGGCTAATATTGATAAACGTAAAAAAAAGAGAGTATATACTTGGAATAGCCGTGATAATTATTCTGAACCAGTACTTAGGATTATGCCCATTATACTTAAAACTATAAAAAATTTAGAGTTAAATCAGAATATGTTTGATGGATGGTTAATTTCTGAAATTGGACGGGTAAAACTCCAATAAGGCTCGAATGACAATAGTACTCGCATCAGGTGGAACAATGCTACCTGTAGTAGTACAAGAGCAATAGTAGGAATGGGCATAGGATTATGCTTACATGCTACACAGAGATGAAGCATCAGACATATAAAACCCATATTACTGGACAAAAGCAGCACCAACAATAATATGATCAGCAATAGTACCATATGGAGAAGTAAGAAGTGCTGCAAAAGGATTACAATTACTTGAGAAAGTGGGATTAACTTTATTTGATGAAGGAAAATTCGTACTGATAACCAGTTTAAAGACAAATACTTACAGTTCATTTAATAATTTATTAAAAAAACAAGCTGAAAGTTATTTTGTATCAAATGGTATCGATTATGGATACTCAATTTTTGGTATTGAAATTCCAGAGTAGTGATATTATGAAATTATCCAATTATTTAAAGAAGATTAGTGACAGTTATTATAATTTTGTTGATTTTTTTCATATAACTACTGCTCCTGATGGTAAACTGATAATTTCATGGATTATTTGTATTCCCTTCTTAGTATTAACAATCATTAAACATGACGAAAAAATGTTGGGATTTTTTTCATGTTTTTTAATACTAATTATAATCGATACCCATACCCATTTTAAGAAATATGGTGTTTGGGAGAAAATTAGAAAAAAATATTCAAAATAATCTCCCTGACACTCTCCTTTAAAAATATTCCAACAGGAATAATATATGGTTTTTATACTAAATTTTCTAGTTTTATATCTAAATTTTTAATTGAATTAATTCTCAAAATCCGTTCATATCCCAATCATTTAAGTTAATATTATATCTATTTCCAGAAGCAAACAATAGAAAAATTCACAATAGGATTTAATAATTCAAAACATTTATATAGTATTTACATAATATAATAGTATAGAGTATACTCTGGAAGATTAGGTAGGTAAAAGCTTTTTTGGAAGTTCAGCCTGTATGCCTCTGTCTCGACGAGGGGCGGATTGAATGGGCTATGGGTTCTCCATCTTCAATTTACTTGTTTTAAATATAAATTGTTAATCATTGTTATATATTCATCATTGTTGTGTTCTTTACTTTGAAATATTGACCATTCAATTATATCCGCTATTTGTAGTGCCTTGTCATCTATTGAATTTTTATGAATTATGCTAATTTTATAGTTTTTATGAAGATTTAAATTTTCTTTGAACTTTTTATTAAAAACAAGCATTTCATGTTTCTTATTTTTTGACTTGTCAATAATAGTAAAAGAGGATCTGTTGATTTTTAGCATCTTTGCTAATTCACAGGCTAAATTATCATATAACTCTTTGTTAGTATATCCTATGTAATTTTTTGTTCTTTTTGTTTTATCAAAAATAATAGCAAATACTTCATAATGAAAACTATTTAATCGCTCAAATACTTTCTTTTTAATATATTTTGGTAAAACAGAGCATTTAAGTTCATTATTTGTAAAAATTTTCTTTTTTGAATAACGTCGTACTTTAGTAATAATCATTTCTAATAAAACAAAAACCCCCTCCCCCACAATTTTTTAAAGTGTCAAATTTTTAATAAAAAGGTAATCTTTATTAATAAGTAAAGACAAAACTTTTAATGTTGTTAATCATTTTTGATATAACGAATTTTAAGTTGAGTTATGTAATTAACAGCAAAATAACTTGATTAACTATTTATTAATCGATAAAAGAAAAAAAATAGGAGGCTAATATTTATTAATTACAAAAAAATAATCTTGTTTTTATTTGTTATTCTTTCTTGTATTAGTGTAGTATGTGCAGTGGATGTCAGCCAATCAAATGATAATAACATAAGCACTACTGCAAGTGCAAATTACGATAATAATATAAAACAGGATCTGGATAAATATATTAATAATGTGGAAGTTATTCCCGATAATAATTTTGAGGATGGATTTGAAAATTCTGAAATTATAGAATTAAACGATACTACTATTGATGATGATGAGGAGGAATTAGTCGAAGATGACAAATCCACAGATTCCACTAGACGTAACTGTCCTAATAACAGAGGAAGTGGAGATACACAGGCTATTGTAAGTAACACCACCACGGCTTTAAGTGTAAAGGTAGTGCTAAGCAAACTCACATCCACCACATATAATACTACTTTTAGTGGTGTGAACAACTGTACTGTTTATTATACTTTAAATGGTGCTAATCCAACAACTAGTAGCACAAAATACACAAAGGCATTTGTTTATGATACAAGTAAGACTTTAAAGTACTTTGCCGTTAAAGCAAACGGCGAATATGGTGCAGTGCTATCCATGAAGCTTAGTGAAGGTTCAACACCATACATAGTATATAAAACACCAATCGCTAACAAAAAGCAACAGGTATACATTTCATACACATTGCCTACAACCAGCATATACTATACAACCGATGGCAGCACGCCAACAACCAGCAGCACCAAGTATTCTGCACCAATAGAAATAAACAACAATACAAATCTTAGATTCATATCAGTATACGGCTCAATAACCAGCAACGTCTATAGTTATAGGATGAATGCGGTTAAACCTGTGGTTACAATTAAAAACATTACTGATGTACGTGACAACTACCAGAACATAACGGTAAAAATAAATAAGGCAGGTACAATCTACTATACACGAAACGGATCAATACCAAATACAAACAGTAACACATGGACTAACAACACCAAGGTAATGATATCCATAAAAACACAGGTAAGAGCAATATTAGTGGATAATGAAGGATTCACATCCGATTTAGTAGTATACCAACCAAAAAAAGTAATTACACCACCAATAACAGCAATAAGACCACTGACAACACTGGAAAACAACAAACAAAGAATACAATTCAGTACCAACAAACTAAACTGCACAGTATACTATACAACAGATGGTACAAATCCAAAAAATAGCACTACAGTAAAAACTGCTAAAAACAATGATAAAATATATCTAAATAAAAACACGCGACTAAAATACTATACAAAGGATGATATTCAGCTTTACGAATCAAAAGTATTCAATTTCACACCTGTACAGCACCCGGACGAGCGACCATCAATCACAATCATGAATGCTAGTAACATCTGGAGCAATGGACAGCAGAAAATAATCATACAATCCAATCAGCCGGGAAAATTCAACATAACAAAATACAACCAGACACAAGCACCAACAGAAACACTAAACAACTACGGAAGCTACACAACAGATACCAATACTAAAATAGAAATATACACACAATATAATGACAAATACTCCAAGACAATCGAGTACAATCCAGAAAATGGGTCTAAAACTATTATGAATTATAATTATACAATTAAGTTAAGTAAAGTCAGTCAGTATAATAGGATTTTTTTAATAAGAAATTGGAATTCCGAATCAATTTATATGGATGATATTGCATTGGATAATTACATCTTCATAAATTTTAACAATTATCAAATAAGTTATGAAAGCAATTATAATCCCCATATGGCTGGTGTTTGGATACATAAAGGCAATAACTTAGAAATAATATTCCAAGACAAAATGTATGGTGATATAAATACAGTTAATGCTATATTTACAGCAAATGCTCTATTTGAAAAAACTGAACGGGTATATCTTTATTCAAATTATACAAGACTATTTGATATTTACTGGGAGAAGAAAAATAATAATAACGAAAATATAACCACGATATTCAAAACATTATCCAATACATTCACAAAAAAAGAAACAATAACATATAAATCAAAGTTCACATATAACTGTGGAGATTATGATGTTTTACAAACATACTTATTAACTAATAATATAATAACAAATGAATACACAAACCAAACATTAACCTATCTAAGCACATATCGTACATATGGAAACATACCAAGTAATCTAATTAGAACATATCCCCAAGACAGAACAATATTAACGGCTGTAATGACATTATGGCAAGCTGATCAATATGCAAATTATCTGACATACGCATATAATCTAACAGCCATTAGAAGTGATGAAACATTAATCATTGTTGGAATAAACTATGACAGAGTTAATTACATACAATATAATGATTTAAAAATGGGACTTGTAATGACAGGAAATGCTACAAATAAATATTTATTTAATTTACAATCAACGACAAGATTACCTGAAATAGCAAGAATATCATTAAATTTAATAAAAGAAAATCTAGGTAAATCAGCACAATCCATAATAATGGATTTAAATAAAAGCACCAAAATAATAGCTACATTTAACAATCAGACAGACACACTAAAAATATATGCAAATAATATGCATGATATATACTTACTAAAACATGATGATACTGGAATCGTAGAGTGTATAATAATTCTAAATGGATTTAAATATAACGGGGCAATATCAGAACCATTAATAGAGGAAAATGAAACAGAAAATTTGAAAAATATTAAGAAATCATCAACAATGGAATGTTTTGAAGAAAATTGTTTTGAGAATACTAGCAATAAAGCATGTTCTTTTTTTGGTTTTACAACAGATAGTGGATGGGCAGATGTTGAATCTTTTGCAGGTTCAGTAGTAATTACAGTTGGAGTTGGAATCGCAACAGGAGTAATAACGATATCATGTGCTCCTGCTTTTGTGGCAGGTGCTCTTATAGTGGGTGGTTATTTGTTGATTGTGGATTCTCATGGTATTTTTTCTGGTTTAGCTAACGAAAGTGATTGGATAGGTTTAGGCATTGATACAGCTATGTTGGGTATTGGTATGGGCATTTCTAAAATAACTTATAAAGCTATGGAAGAAGGATTTAAATTAATGACAAAAGAGTACGTTACATCTTCATTGGTAATTGAAACTTCCTATGAGATAAATAATTTTTTAATGGGTATGAAAATTGCTTCTGAAGAATGCATTAACTATGTTAGAGATAAATTGATTGAAAAGCCGATTTATGAACAAGTAAGTGACTTTATGGGATGGGATTAAAATTGAACTATGGCTTTATAATTTTTGGGAATTTGATTATAATTTTTATCTTATCTGTTTTGATTTATGATAAAATTTATAAACTGAGTATATTCAATAGAAATAATAAATGTTATTTTATCGTATCCTTAGATTATTTAAAGGAATGTGCAAATAATTTATCTGAAAATGATAAAAAGAATAAATTGATAATTATAAAAAACAACGGGGTTAAGATGTTAAACCGCTTTTATCATGTGGATAAAATGGGTAATATTACAATATTAAATGAAAAAGGTCGTTTAATAGAACAAGGAATCGTGATTCCATTATATTTATTGTTATTGACATGGCCGGTTCTTGTTATTTTTCATAATAATGTCATGTTTTTGGTTGTTGTTACAACATTATTATTATGGATTTATAATTCAATCATGATTTATCTACGTTACAAGTTTGATAAGACCATTGATTTGATGAATAGCAAATATCCATATAAACATAGTTATATAACTTACATGATTTTCTTCAATAGGTTATTTTTAATAGAATCTTCATTCATATTACTGCCTGTTTTTGCTACAGATAATATCTATGCGGTTATACTGTTAATTTATATACTATTCCGGTTAAATTATCATATTTTTATTGATAAGATAGACAAATATTTTAATCTTAACTTATTAGATAAAAGAAAAATGGATTTGAAAATTTATATACAATACATACTAGTAATGTTTACATTATCTGCAATGGCTTTTTTAATGGCTAGTGGAATTAGACACTTGACATTTTAAAAATTAATTATTGATGATACTTAGATTAACAGTTAACCTGATTACTAACGTTGTAACATCATAATAATAGTTATATAAATTAACGATACTAATTGGAATTTAGGTGATTCAGATAAATATTAATAGGATGTGTAAACGATTCCTCTTTTATCTATGATTTTAATATATTCAAAAAATAATAATAATATTTTTCTTCGTTATAGTCAGGTA
>MUZY01000227.1:403-4450 GCA_003266065.1 Methanosphaera sp. rholeuAM130 | reverse complement strand
CACATACGAACTGGCAACAAACCACAAAAAAGAGGATTACATAGTATTGACTACTGCAACAGTAGCCTTTGATTTATTCCTTCATGAAGCCATGTGTGCCTTATTAAATGGTGTGCCAATAGTATTTGCAGATGATGAAGAATACAAGGATCCTATGAAAACGGTTGACCTTATAAGAAAATATGACGTGAACGTTTATAGTTGTACACCATCCCGATTGCTCCAATACTTGGATATTGAGGAGATAAGAAATATCATGTTTAGTTTCAAAGTTTATACGGTCGCCGGAGAACCATTCCCTAAAAGGTTATACGACATGCTGGTTGAAAATTCAAACGCCAAGATATTCAACGTATATGGCCCTACCGAAACGACAATTAGTTGCAATACCGTAGAACTTGTGGATGATGAGATAACTGTTGGAAAAGAATTGTTCAATGTGCATGAAGAAATAATGGATTATGATTCCAATCCCCTTCCTGCAAATGTCATTGGAGAGCTATACATAGCAGGTTGTGGTGTGTCACGTGCATATCTTAACCGTCCGGAAAAGAATAAGGAATCATACATGACAATAAATGGCGTCAAATTCTATAAATCCGGAGATTACGCTAAAAAAGATGAAGACGGCAATGTATCAATATTTGGACGCCTGGATAATCAAATCAAACTTAGAGGTTTAAGAATAGAGATTGGAGAGATTGAATCGGCCATGTCCAAATACGAAGCCATCAAGGACGTGGCAGTAGTTGTCAGAAACATCAAAAACAATCAGCATTTATGTGCATACTTTACGGTAAATGAGGACTACTTCGATCCACATAGAAAGGATAATGAATTTTCAATTGATATCGATGATTTAAAACTGTCATTATCAGATAAGTTAACGTATTATATGGTTCCGACAGTTTATATGCAACTGAACAAGATGCCTCAGACACTCAACGGTAAAACGGATCTTAAAAATCTTCCGGAACCTGTGCTGATAACAGAATATGTTGCTCCGGAAAATGATGTTGAATCATTCTTCGCCAACACATTTGCAGAGATTTTGGACATGGATAAGGTTAGTGTAACGGATAACTTCTTTGAAATAGGAGGTACGTCATTGCTTGTAACGAAGATTACTATGGCTGCCCTCAATAGAAATTATGATGTGCACTATGGGGACGTGTTTAAAAACCCTACTCCACGACAACTGGCAGACTTCGTCAATGAAGGAACATCGGTAGCCATCAGGGAAGAAAGCAAATATGACTACCGGAAAATCAATGAAATGTTAAGCAGGAATACCCTGGATTCACTGTCAAATGGAGAAATAGCCGACAGTCTAGGAGAAATTCTGCTTACCGGAAGTACCGGATTTTTAGGAATACACGTACTCAAAGAGTTGATTGAAAATGAAAACGGCAACATATATTGTTTTGTAAGATCACACGGCAAATTGTCAGGTGCAGATAGGCTTAAATCGTTACTGTTCTATTACTTCTCAGAGGACTATTCCAATTTGTTCGGAAAACGGATACATATCCTTGAAGCCGACATCACATCATTCGGTGACTTTGAAAAGATGATACCTTATCAGGTGGACACGATTATTAACTGTGCAGCCAACGTAAAACACTTTTCAAGTGGAACGGACATTGAAGACATTAACCTGGGTGGAGTAATTAACGGACTGAAATTTGCAAAGATAAAAGGATGCAAGTATGTTCAGGTATCCACTTACAGTGTTGCGGGTTTAAGCATTGATAATTTCCCTCCTGAAGATGTAGTATATTCTGAAAATGATTTATATATTGGTCAAAGCTTAGATAATGCATATCTTAACAGTAAATTCCTTGCAGAACGTGCAATATTGGAAGCTGCCGTGGAAAATGATTTGGACGTTAAGATTATGAGGGTAGGTAACCTGATGGCAAGAAGTTCCGACAGCGAATTCCAAATAAACTTTGAATCCAATGGATTTATAAATAGACTGAAATCATTTGTAAAGATTGGTAAAATGTCCTATGAGAAATTAAGTCATCCGGTTGAATTCAGTCCAATAGACATTACTGCAAAATCCATCGTAAACCTTGCGAAAACGCCTAAAGAATGTGTGGTTTTCCATCCATACAACAATCATTCGGTAACCTTTGCGGATGTCATGGAAATAATCAAAGATTTGAATTTGAACATTGAATATTGTGAAGAACACCAATACCAGAAAGCGTTGGAAGAAGCCTTGAAAGACGAGAAAAAACAGGAAGCCCTGTCAGGTATTATTACCAATGTCGGTGAAGGCCAAGTAAACAGCAGATGGATATCGGTTAAAAACAATTATACTATCCAAGCATTGTACCGTGTTGGTGTAGTATGGCCATTGATAGATGATAAGTACATCCATGATTTCATTAAGCATTTGCTTGATATGGATTTCTTTAATTAAGAGGACAATAAAATGTATAAAAGAAATTATAAATTATTGAACAGCAAATTCAGGGAGTTTTTACTCCCAACAGTCTTTACCTCAATGGCAGGTAACATCAGCATATTCATTGACTCCATATTAGTCAGCATGTTCATCGGTACCATAAGCTTATCGGTCATGCAGATTATTGCACCGGTTACGACATTGGTAAACTTAATCTACTGGATGGTAGGGCTGGGGGGTAGCCTCGTATGTTCCATCTCCAGAGCAGAATTTGATAAAGACAGAAGCAACAGCATATTCACTTCATCCATACTGTCGATGATAGCCATTGGAATAATTATCCTTGTCCTGTCACTGATTTTTAGTGATGCCATACTACGGGTATTATGTAACTCCAATGAACTGAGACCATTGGTTTATCAATTCTTCAGGTATTATATATTTGGATTGCCGTTTCTATGCTATATGATGTCAATGTCTTACTTCATAAGGGTTGATGGATTCACCAGATTACCCTTCATATCCCTGGTGATTGCAAATTTATGCAATTTGATACTGGATGTCGTGTTAATAAAGTACCTCAATTTAGGCCTGAATGGTGCAGCATTGGCAACGACAATAGGATATATTGTTGGATCTGTCTGCATGTCCACGTATTTTCTTAAAAAGGACAGGACTATTAGATTCGTCAAGGTTAAACTCTCTTCATTTATCCATTATCTGAAAGACATATGTAAATCGGGATACTCTACGGCATCGGGGCAGCTATACCTTACAGTCAAGTTATATGTATTAAACAGCATCCTATTGGCCGTCAGTGGAAATATAGGATTGGCCGCATTTAATATGTGCTACAATTCAATGTTTGTCATTTCAATATTTTTGATTGGAATAGCCCAATCGATGTCCCCTATCGTAGGCGTGTACTTTAAGGAAAAGGATTTTGATGGCGTTGAATACGTGATAAGAAAATCATTTAGAATGGTATTGGCAATAAGTTTGATATTCGTCATAATATTGACGATATACCCTGATATATTATTGTTGATATTCAGTGTGAAAAATCCGGAGCATATACCATATATCATGAATGCCGTACGGATATACTCATTGAGTTATCTTGGACTGGGAGTTAATTTCCTGTATCTATTCTATGCACAGGCCATACAGAAAGATAAACTGGCAAACATCATACAGATACTTGAAGGATTAATATTGCCTATAACGAGCATCATCATATTGTCACTCGCATTCGGCGAGATGGGCTTGTGGAGTTCATTCTTCATATCCGAGCTGTTGGTAGTGCTCTTCCTGATAGTCTACTCAAGAATCGTTAACAAGAAAAGCAATGGCAAATACCATGGATTTTTCATCAATAAATCGAATGACGACAAAAACTTCATCGAATACACCATCAATGCAAAATTGGAAGAAGCGACAGGATTATCCTCAAAAATCAATGATTACTTGGGAAATAATATAGAATCAACACGCATAAGTCTTGCCGTTGAAGAGATATTGGTTAATATTATCAAATTAAACGCACAAATGGATACGATTGACGTATACCTTAGAAAAAATGATGATAACATAATCTTATCGATTAAAGATGACGGAATCGAATACAACCC
>MUZY01000227.1:0-339 GCA_003266065.1 Methanosphaera sp. rholeuAM130 | reverse complement strand
CAAAAGTCAGAAGCACGACAACATAAAACTTGAAGTTGGTCCAATTAGTTATAAGCTCCCACCCCATACTTTTTTTACAAAAACTATTTTTGACTATGAAAACCTGTTATTATAGAATAAAATTTCAAAAGGAAGTATGAAAAACCATATTTTAAAAAAATAATTAATTTTAATGTAGTTTATCCATAGGCATATGTAAGAATAAATAAATTATACATACCTTTATTAATATTATTAAACTTATTTAGTAATAGTGTATTTATATTCATAATATATTGAAAGAGTATAAATGTAATTTAATTAAATACACTACGATGGTGATATATGATGAAAACTAAG
>MUZY01000142.1:714-4550 GCA_003266065.1 Methanosphaera sp. rholeuAM130 | reverse complement strand
CAATTCCTGTCATTTTATCACCCTTATGTATTTAAAATGATTTTTTTTACCTGTTTTTACAGATATTGTCATGTTATCAATGTTTAATTATACCTTTTTGAAGATTTTTTTTTTAAACATTCTATATTATTTAATTCTTAGTTTATTCAAATTAATATATTTAGCTATTTTTTTCCATATTTTTGGACGCTCCAATTAAATGGGTTATTGCTTATTTTCTTTTAACATTTTCACATGGGATGATATTCAGATGGAAGGTGGAATCATCCGAATTCTACAAAAGAATAATCTTCTTCTTCTATCGATAGGGCAAGCTTCGATTTTGATTTGATAACTTTCATAGTATATGTTAAATATTTCCATTAATATATTATTAATTAGTGAAAATAATATTTGATATTGTTTAGATATTAATGCTTTAAAAAAAATCTCATATCAAAAGGAGTAAACAGTTGACGGTGATATAAAATGTATAATGATTCGGGTGGGTCTTCTGATCCTAAAAGGTTGTTGATTATTTTATTGGTTGCATTAATTGTTGTAATCGGTGGAACTATTTTGTTAAATGGGGGAACTTCTACGGAAATTGAGGAAAATGACACTCCAGATGCTGTTGAAAATGCAACGCCTGAAGTTGCTTCTGTAAATTCTACTTTATTGGGCAATACTACTTGGGGTACTGTAACTAAGATGGGTCCTTATGGAAATGCTTCTTCGGATACTCATATTGCACTTGTAATGGGTGTCAATCAGAAAGATTTATCTAACAATTCTATCGTTCCGACCATGGAAAGTCAGAATGGATTAAAATATGCATACGACATATACATGGTCAATGCTACAAATGATGAAAATAAAGATGCTAATTCACATGCTTCAAATAATATGTCAGTAAACGATAAGTCTCAGTTATTAGCTAAAGAATTCGTTGCTCCAGATGTCATTAACAAGGACTATGATTGTTGTGTAGATATCCACAGTACGAATGATTCAAATTCATATGTATTTGTCGCTTCAGAAGATACGGTAACCAGTAAGAATTTAATCGGTCAAATAGCAAACACTACAAGTGTTGGAATATATACTCCGGAGCAAGCTGCATACACGGAATCAGTATCGTTACCTATACTTGAAAGCAACATACCTTCAATTGTATATGTTACGGATGATTTTTATTCCAATGGGGTATCAAATGAAGTAAATGAGATAATATCTGCCATCGATAATTTCGTTTTCGGTGATTCATCGAATAATTCCAATAATCAATCTGTAAGTGACTCCAATGCTAATGGTCAATCGTCAGGGAATGACGTTTCTACATATGCGACAAACTCAACCGACAATAATGAATCCAATATAACCAATCCTACCATTTCCGGCAGCGGTAGCAATAATGAAGTTGATTAACTTCAACTATTTTTTTTAATATTCTTTTCATCAAAATCCAATCTTTTTTTTAATAATAATTTTTTCAAAAATCGTATGAAAAAACATAATATTTATATGTACATATGAACAAATTATCATATATCGAAGTGATTTAAATGGATAATCAAAAAGACATATACAATATTGGAGAAGATGTCTGCAGCATAAATCTAATACATGAAAAATCAGTGGAAAATGCAAAGAAGGCATTACTAACTGAAGATGTATATACGGATTTGTCAGACACTTTCAGAATCTTCGGAAATCCTACAAGACTAAAGATAATGTCATTGTTGGCGGTAGAGGACTTATGCGTATGTGACATCTCGGAGGCACTGTCAATGAGTCAATCTGCCGTAAGCCATCAGTTAAGGACATTACGGGGACAAAACTTGGTGAAATTTAAAAAAGAAGGAAAACAGGCAAGATATTCCTTATCAGATAGACATGTCGTTGAAATTCTTAAAATAGGAATTGAGCATGTTCTGGAATAAAAACGATATATTAGTGGTAAAATGGTAGAAGATAATAATACAAATAAATGTTACGATTCCGAATGTGACATGAAAAAATGTTTCAATCCGGATCATTATAACTTCATATGTTTGGATCCGTCCTGTGCGGATAAACATTGTGAAAATCATAATCATTACAATAAGAAACTGCTTGAAGAATATCAGGAAAAAACTGATTTTTCACAATTTGAACACACAGAAAAAATCGATTATGATGCGGATGTGGATATAAAGTTATGTAATTGTGCAGATTGCGATAATGATGAAGAATCATGTGAAGAAGATTCATGCGAATGTGCCCATGAACATCATAAGAGTAACGGTGAGGACTCCTGTGATTGCCATGAAGAGCACAGTCATGTGCATGAGCACCATCATTCCCATGGACACCATCATCACTCCCTAAAGGAGGATTTCTGTTCGTGTCATGATGAAGAATGTTCACACACGGACTCTGGTGATGCGGATATAAAATTATGCAACTGTGATGACTGTGCGGATGAAGAGGAAGAGGAAGAGGATGTAATAGCAGAGGGAAAACCATTACTTGCAAATAGATCGGTTCAGATAATGGTATCGAGCGGAATATTATTTGTACTGGGTCATATCCTGGAATACCTAGGAGTATTCAATGGATTGGCATCAGAAGCCGTGTTTGTTCTGGGTGCCTTGATAGCAGGTTATGAAATAGCAATAATGGCATATAAATCATTGTTCAAAAGACACACGATTAGTCCTGCATTATTGATGTGTATTGCATGTATATCCTCATTCCTGATTGGTCATCCCGAAGAGGGTGCGGCCGTAACCTTCTTATATTACATAGCCGAATTTTTAGAAGATTATGCTGAACAAAGAGCAAAGCGTTCAATAAAATCATTGGTAGAAATTACTCCAGAAACAGCACATATAAAAGTTGGAGATGGAGTGGAAACATTTAATGTGGACGACGTTGAAGTCGGTCAGGTTGCAATTGTAAAGCCCGGAGATAAAATACCTCTGGACGGTAGGGTAATAAAGGGTTCCTCATCTGTGGATCAATCCTCAATTACAGGTGAAAGCGTTCCTGTAGTAAAGAATATAGGTGACAAAGTATTTTCAGGTACTGTGAATAAGGAAGGGTATCTGGAAGTGGAAGTAAGTCAGAACTCTAAAAATAGTGTAATTTCAAAGATAGTGACGTTGGTAAAAAGTTCTCAGCTAAACCGTTCACATACGGAAACATATGTGGAGAAAATAGCAAAATATTACACGCCAATAATCATTATAGTTACCGCCTGCGTAGCGTTTATACCACCGTTATTCGGACAGAATCTTGTAGAATGGGTATATAGGGCATTATCCATCATGGTAATATCTTGTCCATGTGCATTTCTCATATCTACTCCTATAGGTATGGTATCATCAATAACATCCGCTACAAGACAGGGTGTACTCATTAAGGGTAGTTCTCATGTTGAAGAGATGCGTAATATTAAGGCGGTAATATTTGACAAGACCGGTACACTTACGGAAGGTAAACTGGAATTTGCTGATTTGAAGGTTTTAAATGAGAATTATACCCAGGAAGATGTCCTTAAAATCGCAGCATCGCTGGAAGCTAAGTCAAGCCATCCAATAGCCGAGGCTATCTTGAATAAAGCTGAATCCTCAAATGTGGATTTAATCGATATTGATGATTTCAAAAACATTCCAGGTAAAGGAATACTTGGATTTATCGACAATCAGGAATATTATGCGGCAATTGAATCTTTAATAGACGACGGTGTATTTGACATTGATTATTCCGATGTAAAACGATATTCTGAAGATGGAAAAACGGTAATATTTGTTGGAAATAAGGACGGAGTAATCGGATTAATAACCGTTGCGGATAAGTTAAGGGATGAAGCT
>MUZY01000142.1:0-466 GCA_003266065.1 Methanosphaera sp. rholeuAM130 | reverse complement strand
GCTGATATTGCATTGATGCAAGATGATTTGAGCAAACTTCCATATCTTTTCAAGTTAAGTACAAAGACCATGGGAATCATTAAACAAAACATTATCACAGCAATAACAGTTAAAATCTTATTCGTTATATTGGCGATACTTGGTTTAATCACTTTAATGATGTCAGTAGGTATTGGAGATATGGGTTTAACGTTAGCAGTAATTTTAAACTCATTCAGAATAGGAATGGTCAAAGATCCTATCTTTTAATCTTTCACATTCCCTTTTGCTACTTTTTTTTAATCATTATTTTTACTTAAATTAATATATTTTAATGACTTTCTGTAATCTATTGATAATTAATTATATTACTTTTCAATGATGGGGCGTTAATGTTTTATGTTTTTTTCAATGAAAATAGCATATTTTTTACAATAGCTTTAAATACTATTAAAATCATTAATTATATTATGGAGGTGAAAATATG
>MUZY01000226.1:5159-5336 GCA_003266065.1 Methanosphaera sp. rholeuAM130 | reverse complement strand
ACTGATTCCAAAACTGATTGCAAAAACTAAGAGAAAATCATCTTCTTAAATCCATAAGACCCGTTGATAGAGCTTAATTCTGTATAGTTAAAAGCAATTTGAACTTAATATGAATTGAAATCATGATATTGGTTTATCCCAAAATACTCCCCATAGTTTTGTAAATAAGATATATTA
>MUZY01000226.1:0-5144 GCA_003266065.1 Methanosphaera sp. rholeuAM130 | reverse complement strand
ATGCTTTGAATAACACCCCCATAAGCATTTAGAAATAATTAATAATGAATAAATATAAAATAGTACCAACGGAGACAATAATTTTTGTATGCCCTATAAACAATTGTAAAAGAGGTTAAAAATGAAAATTGAAAAATCATACTCAGATAAGGATTTAATGGTAAAGGTCGAAGGTCGTATTGATACGTTAACATCACAAGAACTTGAAGAATCATTGAACAATGAATTGAACAACATCGATTCGCTGACATTGGATTTCAAAAACTTGGAATACATTTCAAGTGCAGGGTTGCGTGTATTAATAGCTACTCAAAAGAAACTAAAAGAGAATGATAAATCATTGACAATCATCAACGTTAATGACATTATTAAAGAGATATTCCGAATGTCAGGATTTGATAAGATATTAACGATAAAATGATAAAATGAAATCAATAACATTAAAACCCAAAGTTGAAGAGTTAAATAGATTAAATGATTTTATCCAAAAAGAATTTAATTTAGATAACCCTGAAATAACTTTGATTATTGAAGAGATATTTGTCAATATAACCAGTTACTCCAAATGCAATTATATCTTAACAAGTTTTAAATTAGAAAATAATCGATTTACGATTAAATTCACAGATGACGGTACTGAATTCAATCCATTGACGGTTGACTCGCCGGAACTTCCGGACAGCATCGATGAAGCAAAGATAGGTGGTTTAGGGATTCATTTGGTTAAAAATATCGCCGATGAACTGTATTACGAATACACGGATAATGAAAATCATCTGACCATAATAAAAAACGTGAAATTATGAAAGAAAAACTTAAAAACATTATTATTCCATTCAGTTTAATGATGATTTTTAATTTGGGTTATTATTATTTGACCGGTGCCCCCAACTTTGGGGAAGAATTAAATCCTCATCTGGGAATCCTATTTATATCTGGACTATTTTTCGGTCCATACGGTACTTTGGGTGCAGTAATAGCAAATTTCATTTGTGATATCATAAGGGGCTATTCCACATCTGCAATAGCATCAGCCATTATAAGTTTTATTATTTCATATCTGGCTTATAAATTATGGTATACAAAGGATTCAGAGAAATATCTCGTTACAAAACCAAGGCTAAATAATTCATATAACTTGATTTATCTATTCATCATAGTTATAGAATGTGCGATTCTATATTCCGTATTGGCAATAAATTTAACCGAGCTGTTTTATCCGAACGTTATCGGCATTAATTATCATGTAGGATTACAGTACTTTACGAATTTTGTTAATTTCGCCATATTATCCAGCATAATATGCATATTGATAAGTGAATTCAAAGAGTTCTCATATACTCCAACATTATCCAAAAAACAATCCAATAACAATAAATACAAACTATTGTACCAGTCAATAGTAATTTTCACGGCAGCAAATATTCTGCTTTATTATATTCATAGCAATTATATGATTATTTTAATTATCACTGCCATACTTGTAATGTTATTAATTCTTTACATTAGAAAACCAATAACTATGATAAATAAAATAGAATACGTGTCAATTCCTGAAAAAATTATGAATTATTTCGTTTCGTTAACTTTGATAGTATTGATAATTGACATTATACTTGCATTTACTCCATTAGGTGACATGATGACAGAAGTAATGTTCATCATAGCAACAAACCAACCCTATCTGATAATGCTTTTAATATTGGATTCTATTATCATATTGTTTTTCATACCTGCATTAATATTATTGAGATTTATTGAGGATAAGATAATATATCCGATAAGATCATTTTCTAAAATAGAATCATTCATTAAAAAAGATAAAAAAATAGAATCTGAAGGTATATTGAAACTGTATTCGGAGTATATAAATCAGGATGATGAGATAGGAATTCTTTCAAGAAGCTATACTGACTTAATTAACTATAATAATGAATATATTGAAAACATGAAAAAGCTTGAGTCGGAAAAGGAAAGAATTAAAACAGAATTGAACATTGCACACAACATACAACAAGCCACTTTACCTAAAAATATACTGGATGATGAATATATCAATATAGAAGGATATTGTAAGGCTGCTAAAGAAGTTGGTGGAGACTTCTACGATTATTATAGGATAGATGAAGACAATACCATGATTATCATAGGCGATGCCTCCGGCAAGGGTATTCCAGCTGCAATATTTACAATCATTACCCAAAATTCAATTAAACTTTTGATAAAAAATGAAATGAATCCTGCCAAGGTATTGACTGATGTCAATAATCAGATATGTGAAAATAATCCGGAGATGATGTTTATAACATTGTTCTTGGCAATATACAACAACAAAACTCATCGATTAACCTATGCTAATGCCGGCCATAATCCACCGATAATAAAAAATAATGACAACTATGAACTCCTTAACTTAGATTCGGAAATAGTATTGGGAGTCATGGATAATTATGAATACAAAAATCATGAATTGTTGCTTCAGGACGAAATAATATTATATACCGATGGAATAACGGATGCCCAGAATGAAAATAAGGAATTATATGGTGAAGAAAGATTCATTGAAGTGTTAAACAACCATGAAACTAATGATTTGATAAATGAGATTATATCGGACATAAATGGATTTACAAAAGAAGAGGAACAGTTTGATGATATGACTCTTCTAATATTGAAGGTTAAAAAATGATCAAAGTTGCATATTCCAATGTCGAAAAGTTAGATTTGACCAAAGCATACCCCCTGCTTTCTAATCATAGAAAAAATAAGGTATCACGCTTTAGATTTGACAAGGACAAAAAACTCGGTTGTGGTGCATATCTTCTTCTGATGAAATTACTTGAAGAAAAGCATATATACAACCCCCTCTTTAAAACCGGAAAATATGACAAGCCATATATAGTCAATTATCCAAACATCCACTTCAACATGTCACATAGTGGCAAATATGTTGCATGTGCAATATCAGATACACAAGTCGGAATAGACATAGAATATAATGACCCTACAATAGACTTAAACATAGCCAGGAATTACTTCTTCAACAGCGAATATGAAAATATTATAAAATCAAAAAATCCATCGGATGAATTCTTCAAATACTGGGTCTTGAAAGAAAGCTACATGAAATATACGGGATTAGGTTTCAATCTCCCGTTAGACAGTTTTGAAATAATCATTGAAGAAGATATGAGACTCAAAAATGATAAAAATGACATTAAATTTAATCTTTTTGATATTAAAAATTACAAATTAGCCGTAGCTTCCCATGAGAAAGTGGACAAATGCATCGAATACAAGATTGAATTATTATATTAACTAGCCTCCCTTTACCTATTTTTAAATTATTTCTCATATACTATCAGATTCCTTCCTGAAAAATCGATATCCGTTTTAAAGAAAAAGAGTCCTATTAACGTACATATTTTTTAGATTTTACATTATAACTATAATAAAATATAATAATGAAAAGTCAATATATATAAAATCATATAATCAATTAAATTTTAAAGTAATAAAAAAATTATGTTTATTCAATGATTATATTAAAATAAAAGTAGGTAATAATATGAATAAAAGAACACATATTCTTTTTGCAGTATCATTAATTGTTTTGATAGTTACCCTTGGTGCAGTATCTGCAAACGATGAAAGTCAAACAACAGACCAGCAGATACAATTGCAGGGGGATAACACGGATATAATCGTATCCGATAACGTTGAAAAAACAAGTAACCAACAATTAGATACTGCAAAGGAAACTAAAAATATAAAATCGGCAACATACACCATTACTAATGATAATTATGGAGGATATTTCAGTCCAGAAGACGGAACAACAACAAAAAAAGTTCAGGCAAACGATACAATTAGATTATCCGGAGAATTTATCGATAGAGAATTCCTTATAGACAAACCGGGAATAAAATTGATCGGGACAAAAGGTTCCCTCATAACCAACGGACAGATATTCATTACGGAAGATGCGGGAAACAACACTATTGCAAACATTACACTCAACACGACAGGCTTTGAAAACGCTATCTTCAATGAGGCTGAAGGTGTTAAAATAACAAACAACAACATCACCATAACCAATACAGATGGAATCACAGAAGGTATAAAAAATGAAGCAAACAACGTAATCATTTCCAACAATATCGTTAATGTATCAGGACCTGCTATAGAAATCACCTGGGGTAGCGGTGAACGCGAAGACCTTCCATACACCCTTGGAATATATACCAGCGGTTCAAATTCAACAATTGAAAACAACAAAGTATTTGCCACTCTGGCAAAAGATGCGGTAAACGACAACTACGGTACTATAGATGGAATCGAAGTACAGGGAGACATAAGCAGTGTTCCATACAACATAACAATCAGAAACAATACCGTTAACGTAACTGACGGTAGATTTGTTTATGCAATAAACGTACTTAGATGCCTTACCGATGTCAAAGTAGTAAACAACAAAGTTTCTGCATACGGTGAAAGATATGTTGATGGTATTCAGATGGGAAACAACGTGACAAATTCAATCATAGAAAACAATGACGTATATGGTTACTGTTTCAACAAAACAGTCTTTGCGGATGACAATGAAGCTATAGGATTCGGTATAATCACAACTTGTATGGGCGGTTCATCATCAAACAACATTACCGTCAAAAATAACAGGATAGTGTTAAATTCAACAATCACCTACGGTATTGAAGTGTTTAAATGTTACAACAGCACTTATACCCAAAACAATATTACCGGCGAAGGACTATACTCAATGGGTATAGGCAGTTCCCGTTGTGGAGACAACAACTACACAAACAATGAAATTAACCTTACAGGTAACAGCTTAAATACCGTGAACTATATTGTAGAAGACATAAGACCTGCAAATACAGGTATTCATATACAGATTGAGGCAGATAACACCATCGTAAGTGGAAACAACATCAGAGTATACGACAAACAGAACAGATCAATGGGTGTAACTGTTGAAAGTACAAACAATACAATTGTCAAAAACAATGATCTGGTAGCAAATAACCTATACGGTGATAACGCAGTTAAAGTAGGTAAAAACTTAAACAATATCACAGTATTCAACAACACATCCCCTTATGATAAAAAGGATGCGATTATCA